>JAFLRW010000024.1 GCA_022511285.1 Duncaniella sp. | reverse complement strand
AAAAAAGAGTTAGTTTGGTCTAATTGGCATACTTTTCTTAATTTTGCAGTATATTTTCAATGATGCGACCGTTATTGCAAATATTTATCCTAATTCTCCTTATGGTGCCGGGAATGCTTGGTGCCAAGGATTTTGTTGTGGTGATTGATCCGGGCCACGGCGGGCGAGATGCCGGAGCTGTGGGATTGAGAGCCAACGAGAAGAGTGTGAATCTCTCGGTAGGCCTCAGGCTTAAATCGTTGATAGAGAAAGGAATGCCTGACGCCAAGGTGAAGATGACACGTGAGTCTGACCGATTTATTCCACTACAGGGACGTGCCGATTTTGCCAATTCCAATAAGGCAGATGTGTTTATCTCCATCCACGCCAATTCGTTGGACAAAAAATCGCCGTCATATTCGAGAGTCCACGGAGCCTCGGTCTACACTCTTGGTCTTGACCGCTCCGACACTAACCTTTCCGTGGCTATGCGTGAAAACGCCGTGATGAAGCTCGAGGATGACTATACTACTGTCTATGAGGGCTTTGACCCTTCGTCAACTGAAAGCTACATCGCTTTTGAGATGATGCAACACAAGAATATGGATCAGAGTATAGCCCTTGCCGAGGCCGTGCAGAATCAGTTGGTGCGCACTGCCGGACGTAAGAATAACGGTGTGCGTCAGGCTCCGTTTTGGGTGCTTGTGCGCACCAGTATGCCGGCCATACTCGTGGAGCTTGACTTTATCTCAAATCCGCAGATGGAACGCTATCTCTCGTCAGACGAGGGGGCCGACAAGCTGGCAAGTGCCATCTACAAAGGACTTGAGCGATATCGTAGCGGCAATAAAACCCCCGTCGCTCCACCGCGCAAGCAGGAGACGCGCACTGCCGAGCCTCAGGCTCCCGCCGAGTCACCGACGGCCCGCACCGAGTTGGCAAAGGCCGGGGAGATTGTCTATAAGATTCAGTTTATGACCTCACCATCAGTGCTCAAAGCTAATCATCCGAACTTCAAAGGGCTTAAGAATGTTGAGTATTATAAAGATGGAAAGCTGGTGAAATACACCGTCGGTGCGTATGGCTCTATGGCCGAAGCCTCGAAGGAGCTCCCGTCTGTAAGAAAGAAATTTGCCGACGCCTTCATCATTAAGACACGTGATGGAGTGCGTATTCCATAAAAGTTAAAACCGAAAAAACTTCAACCAAAAATCATCTGTAAGATATGAAAAGCATCACCTCGCGAGAAATCAAAATCGGACTTGCAGTGCTCGTTGCCCTCGTGGCTCTCGTGTTTGGTATCAACTACCTCAAAGGGGTCAATATCTTTAAGGCTGCCAATTATTATTATGCATCATACACAAATGTGAGCGGGTTGGCGCAGTCGGCGCCCGTTACCCTCAACGGCTTCAAGGTGGGCTTGGTGCGCGATATAGCCTATGAATACGACAATCCCGGCCACGTCAAAGTGGAGCTTAGTCTTGACCGCAAACTCGCCATTCCGGAAGGAACTGAGGCTGTCATCGTCTCCGATATGCTCGGAACGGCCACTGTGGAGTTGCGCATGGGGGAGTCGGCCACGATGCTCCCTGTGGGGTCGTTGATTAAAGGTGTGGAAGGCTCCGGATTGATGGATATGGTGGGCAGCGAACTTATGCCCACGATTATGACGATAGCTCCGCATATCGATTCGCTTGTAGTGGCCCTCACGGCTGTGGCCGGTGACCCTGCCCTCATCAGCGCCATCCATCGTCTTGATGCCGTAATGGCCAATCTTGAGACAGCTACTACTCAGCTCAATCGGGCTATGCAACCCCTGCCGGCCATCACTGCAAATGCCAATACGACGTTGGCCAATGTGAGCGAGATTACGGCAGACCTCAGTCAGGTGTCAAAGGCTCTCGCCGCCGTGTCTGACGACCTTAAAAATATGCCGCTTGACTCTACTATGCGCAATATCAATCAGATAACTGCAAATCTTGACCGTGCATCCGCACAGCTTAACTCGGCCAACTCGTCGCTCGGATTGCTGCTCAACGACCCCGGGCTCTACAACAATGTCAATAATGCCGCCGCCCATATCGACTCGATATTAATCGACCTCAAGAAGCAGCCCAAGCGATATATCCCGTCTATTAAAGTGTTCTAAACCAATAATAAGCGAACAATTAATCTCCGTCCGTTAAAATCCATTGATTATGAAATCTTTTCATCTCATAGGGGTGGCAGTGATGGCCACTGCGCTCCTCAACTCCTGTTCAATAATGAAAAACAATAAGCCCGCTGAAGCTCCTGCGGACACCGCGAGGCCTTCGGCTGTTCCTGTGGCTCCCGTGCCCGACGTCTCTGCACAACAGACCAAAGCCCTCCTTGGAGAGTGGAGCATCACGGAAGCTAACGGCACAAAAATTATTGTCAACGGCGAGAATCATCCCAAGCTGACCCTTGGTGCAGTCTCCGGACAGCCTGATATACTCCGTGTGATAGGATTTAACGGCTGCAATCATATTAACGGTGACTGGAAGATTGACGGCTCCAAGATAATCCCTTCCGGAAACTTTATATCCACAATGCGCGCTTGCCCCGACGCCCCCTATGAACTCACAGTCAACCAGGCGCTCAACTCTGTGGCTTCTTATCGGCTTGAAGCCAATGACCTGGTGCTGTATTCGGCGGCAGGCACCCCTGTGATGATACTTCGCAGCCGCAATCTCTCTTTTCTCAATGGAGCCTGGCGAGTGACCGCAATCCACGGCAATCCACTTCCCGCCACAGCCAAAGTAAAGATTGTTGTAGACATTGATGAGTGTAAAGTCCACGGCAACACCGGCTGTAATGTGCTCAATGGCGAGATTGTAGTAAATCTTGACAAAGGAGACGGCCTTGAGTTCAAAAATCTGGCCGTGACTCGTATGCTTTGCCCCGATATAGCCACCGAGCAGGATTTTCTCCTCGCTCTTGAGGAAGTTGATACGGCAGTGCGCGGCGGCGACGACTCTGAGGCGCTTCTCAAAGACACTCAGGGCAACACGGTCATAGCCATGTCACGTCTGTCTGCCGACCAGCTCGCTGACGAATAAAATTATGAGCGAATCACAGCACGCCGATAGGCTGAACCTCTTGCCGCAGGCCGAGATAGAGTGTCGTGTCGCAAAAATCAAAGCCGAAATGTCCGTTGCCGGCATTGAGGCCTTGCTCATAGCCGACAACGCAAATAAGTATTACCTCTCCGGCCGGGTGTTTGCCGGGCAGATATATATCCCTCTCCACGGAGCTCCGATTTATTTTATCCGTCGTCCTGTAGGGCTTGAAGGCGATGGCGTGGTCTATCTGCGCAAGCCTGAGGAGATGGTGCAGTCAATAGCTCAGCCACATCCCGTCTCTCTTGGTCTGGAACTTGACTCTCAGTCGTTCTCATCCGTGAACAGGCTTGCTGCTATTTTCCCGGAAGCGGAGCTGAAAAACGGCTCGGCCCTCTTGCGTCGCGTCCGGGCTGTTAAGACTCCGGCCGAAATTGAGATGTTGCGCCGCTCAGGCATCCGCCACACTGCCGTCTATGCCCGAATCCCGTCGCTCTTCCGCGCCGGAATGAGCGATATCGAACTCCAAGTGGAGATTGAGCGTCTGAGCCGCCTTGAGGGGTGTCTCGGGCAGTTCCGAATCAGCGGCGACAGCATGGAGCTGTATATGGGCAACCTGCTTGTGGGAGCCAATGCCGACTCTCCATCCCCCTATGACTTTGCTATGGGAGGAGCCGGCCTTGACCCCTCGCTGCCGGTCGGGGCCAACGGGACTATAATCCGTCCCGGCTCTGCGGTGATGGTGGATATGAACGGCAATTACGACGGGTATATGACAGATATGACCCGAGTCTTCTCCCTCGGTCAGCTCCCTGACCTTGCCCATAAGGCACATCGTTGCTCTATTGATATCCATCGCGCTCTATGCCGGATGATGCGTCCCGGCATTGAGGCTAAGGCTCTATGGCTGAGAGCAGAAGAGATAGTAGAGCAAGCCGGGCTAAAACCTTATTACATGGGCCATCGCCAGCAGGCCGGATTCATAGGCCACGGCCTGGGTATAGAAATCAACGAGCTTCCGGTGATAGCTCCACGCAGCCGCGATATCCTTGAGGCAGGCAATGTGATAGCTCTTGAACCTAAATTTGTAATTCCTATGGTGGGAGCCGTGGGCATTGAGAACACTTATATAGTCGGAGATGACGGCATAGAGTGTCTCACGACGGCCCCTGAGGAGATTATAGCATTAGATGTCTGAACACGTAATCCGCACCGTGGCTGAGGTGGTCAGCCTGCTCGATAAGCCGCTCTTTCATGCCATTGGAAAAGCGGCCGACTCCATTTCGCGTCCTTGTTATGCCGTCGGCGGTTGTGTGCGCGATCTGTTTCTTGACCGTCCGTCCAAGGATTTTGACTTTGTCACTGTGGGGTCGGGCATTGAGCTTGCCGAGCGTGTGGCTTCCGATTTAGGCAAAAGTGCCCATCTGGCTCTGTTTCGCACCTACGGCACCGCCCAGGTCAAGCATCGTGGGGTGGAATTGGAGTTTGTGGGGGCTCGCAAAGAATCCTACACTGCCAATTCGCGCAATCCGATTGTCTCCGAAGGCACTCTTGACGAGGACCTCTCAAGACGCGACTTCACGGTCAACGCTCTGGCAATCCGTGTCAATAGCGATGGCTTCGGCGAGCTTAAAGACCTCTTCGGTGGAATTGATGATATGAAGGCGGGCATTCTGCGTACACCCCTCGACCCTGACATCACCTTTAGCGACGACCCCTTGCGTATGATGCGCGCTGTCCGCTTTGCCTCTCAGCTCGGATTTGAAATAGCGCCTGACACATTCCGGGCCATCTGCCGCAATGCCGAGAGGATTCGCATCATCACCCGCGAGCGGATTGCAACCGAACTGATGAAGATTATGGCCTCTCCGCGTCCGTCTGTAGGTCTCTCTCTCCTCCTTGATTCCGGACTCCTTGCCATTATTTTCCCTGAGCTGGCCGCCATGCAGGGAGTAGAGACGGTCAACGGTCGCGGACATAAGGATAATTTCTATCACACCGTGACGGTGGTCGACAATGTGGCCCTCCAATCCGACAATATTTGGCTGCGATGGGCTGCGCTGCTCCACGATATAGCCAAGCCGGTCACTAAGCATTGGGATGACCAGACCGGATGGACGTTTCATAACCACAATTTCATCGGCTCCAAGATGGTGCCGCGCATCTTCAGCTCCCTGCGCTTGCCTCAGGACAGGAAGATGACCTATGTGGCGCGCCTTGTTGAGCTCCATATGCGCCCCGCAGCCTTGGTGGAGGATGTGGTCACTGATTCGGCCGTGCGCCGCCTCATCACCGAGGCCGGCGACGACCTCGACGACCTTATGATTCTGGCCGAGGCCGACGTCACCTCAAAAAACCGTGAGAAGGTGCGCCGAATACTCAGCAATTTCAAGATTGTGCGGGCAAAACTTCAGGAACTCAAAAAGCGCGACGAGATTGCCGCTGTGCGCCCCCCTGTCGACGGCAACGATATTATGACGGCGTTTGCCATCCCCGCTTCGCCGGTTGTAGGCGCTATTCGCAAGGAACTCAACAATGTGGCTATCGAGCGATATGTCGACAACGGGCAGCCTTTCCCCCGAGAGGAGGCCATAGCTATGATGTATGAGATTGGCGCTCGCCACGGCCTCTCTCCGGCAACAATAATCAAGTAAGGACCCATATATGTATTATATCACTAAACGCTTCGAATTGGCCGGATGCCACCGCCTTGAACTGTCCTATGAAAGCAAATGCTCCCGCCTGCACGGCCATAATTGGATTATCACAGTCCACTGCAAGGCTCGCTCTCTTAACCGCGACGGGATGGTCACTGATTTCTCACACATCAAGGAGGAGATTTCGTCGCGCTTAGACCACGGCAATTTCAATGAACTTCTCCCTTTCAATCCGACGGCTGAAAACATTGCCCGCTGGATTTGCGACCGCATCGAGGGGTGCTGGCGGGTGGATGTCCAGGAGAGTGAGGGCAACATTGCTTCATATGTGAAGGATGACGATGGCTTATCGAGTTAACGAGATATTCTATTCCTTGCAGGGTGAGGGGTATTTCACCGGCACTCCGGCTGTCTTTCTGCGCCTGAGCGGCTGCAATCTCTGCTGCCCGTTCTGCGACACTGACCATCATCGCAGCTCCCTCATTGAGATTGATGAGCTTATCTCCAAGCTCATCTCTTTCCCGGCACGCCATCTGGTGATTACAGGCGGCGAGCCCTCTCTGCAGGTTGACCGTCTGCTCGTCGATATGGCACACGATGCGGGATTCTATGTGCAGATTGAGACCAACGGCACTCATCCCCTCCCTGACAATATCGATTGGATTACCTGCTCTCCCAAGGAGGGGAGCGAGGTGGTGTTGAAGAGTGTCGACGAGCTCAAGGTGGTCTTCACCGGACACGACCCCGAACCTTTGGCCGAATCTCTCCCGGCTCACCATTATTTTCTCCAACCCTGTAGCGGTGCGAATATTCCTCAGACGGTAGAGTATATCCTCGCCCATCCATATTGGCGCCTGTCGCTGCAAACTCATAAACTTATTAATATCCAATGAAATACGCTCGTCTCCTTCTCGCTGCCTGCACGGCCTTGGTCATTGTCGGTTGCAACGGCAAGGCCGATTCCGATTCTGACCATTTGGTGATTCTCCACACTAACGATACCCACTCTGCCATCGAGCCTGACGCGAAAGGTCTGGGCGGAATAGCGCGACGGCAGGTGCTGATTGACAGTGTGCGGGCAGCTCGCGCCAACGTGGTGCTCATTGATGCCGGTGATGCCGTGCAAGGGTCGCTCTACTACACCCTCTTCAGCGGCGAAGTGGAGCGGCGTCTGATGAACGAACTCGGATATGATATACAGATTCTTGGCAACCACGAGTTTGACAAGGGCCTTGATCGCCTTGCCGCCGAATGGAGTCAGCTCAATGCCTCGCGCCTAAGCGCCAACTACGATTTCTCTGCCACTCCTCTTGCCGGACTCTTCACTCCATCTGTGGTCAAGGAGTTTAATGGTCATAAGGTGGGATTCATTGGCATCAATCTTGACCCGTCGGGGATTATCTCCGAGGCTAACTATGAGGGAGTCAGCTATAGCGAGGCCATAGAGGCTGCCAATGCTGAGGCTGCTCGGCTCAAGGCTCAAGGCGTGACCACTGTCATTGCTGTAACTCATATAGGCTACGACCTTGACCACGGAGCGAGCGACCTGAAATTGGCTGCGGCATCAAAAGATATAGATGTGATTATTGGCGGACACTCCCACACTGTGGTTGACCCCGCCGACACGCGGCAAGGAGTGCCGGGATGGAAAGTGGCAAATGCCGTCGGCGATACTATTGCCGTCCTCCAGACCGGCTCGGGCGGACAGAATCTCGGAGAGATTGACATCAATCTTGCCACAGGCAAAGTGGCTGCGCGTCTCATTCCTGTTGATGCCCGCCTTGACTCTCGCACCCTTTCTGCTACAAACGAGATTATCGCCCGCTATAAGACTTCGGTTGATTCTATGCGTGGCATCATCGTGGGCCGGAGCCCTGTCGAGTTTGAGCGCAAATCGCCCGAGATGCTTAATCTTATGAGCGACTTTGTCTTCGAAGCCGGGTCCGATCTGCTCGGCAAGCCTGTTGACTTGGCTATAATGAACAAGGGGGGCATCCGCAACACTCTTTTTGCCGGAGATGTCACCAAGGGTGAGATTATCGACATCGCCCCGTTTGACAACACTATCGTGATGCTTGCCATCAAAGGCTCTGACCTCCTTGAGAATTTCGGCATTATGGCGGCGCAGGAGGGTAACGGTGTCAGCTCCAATGTGAGAGTGGCTTACGACCCGGCCTCTTATGCCGTGACATCGGCCACTATATCCGGGCGCCCTGTCGACCCTAACGCCACATATCGACTTGCCACTATTGACTATCTTGCCGCAGGTAATGACTATATGGAGCCCCTGAAGCGTGCCCCGCGGCTTACCGAAAGCAGCGACAAACTCTACATAGAGCTTATCAAACGCTTTGAAGCCGGCAAGATGGACCATCTCACAGCAGCTCCCGACAAAACTATCAGAATGTCGGCGCAGTAATTATCCAAAAATTTTTACACACCCTCTTACTATTGAAACTCGCCTATGAACGGATGGCTCACCGTGGCACTCTTGGTAGTGTCTAACATCTTTATGACCTTCGCTTGGTATGGTCAGCTCAAACTCCAACAGATGAAAGTCATCACATCAGCCACACCTCTGCTGGTGGTCATCCTGATGTCGTGGGGCATAGCGCTTTTTGAATATCTCTTTATGATTCCGGCCAACCGCTACGGATTCCACGCCAACGGCGGAGCCTTTTCGCTTATGCAGCTCAAAGTAATCCAGGAAGTGATTTCTCTGATGATATTCACTGTGTTTACCATCCTGTTTTTCAAAGGCGAAGCCTTGCACTGGAACCACTTTGTGGCCTTCTGCCTCCTCATTCTTGCCGTCTACTTCGTCTTTATGGACAGCTAAACGGAAATTTTAAAAGACTAATCGGCATTATCGCACCTTTTTGGGGTCCGGGTGATTGTAATTTTGCAGTAAAGTTAAAATTACAATCAATTATGCAAAACATCTCTAATGCCGCAATGGCGCGGATTTTTCAGCAGGCGGTGGTCGAATCGGTCAACCTCACTGTGCTCAATGCCATCAATCAGTATATGCTGACGCTTTCCACGGAGGGACTGCCTCAGTATGCCATCAAGTCGGAAGCTTTTCAGAAATATCGCCTGCTCATTGACCGTGCAGCTCATCGCTCGGCGTCAGCCCGTGCCGCAGCCGCAAGGCGCCGTGAGTCTAAGAGCGCCACTCGCAATACTGCCGCCACCGCCGCTGCTGACAGGCGTCCCGCTTGCGAAGATTCATCCATCCCCTCAATCGTGTTTCCCAATCTTCCGGAGGGGGCCGGTAATCCCGATCTCCCTATAGTAAATGAAATTCCCGAGGGATATGGAATACTGGGGAAGATTCCGGGATATTATATCCTCTCGCCTCACTGAGACTTGAGGGCCTTTCAACAGCCATCAGGGCATCAATCAATATAACGCCAATATAAGCATCTGGGCGGCTACCACTCGCAGAAACATTGTGAGGGGATAGACGGTGGAATAGGCTACGGCAGGAGCATCCGAGCCGGTGGAATTGTTGGCGTAGGCGAGTGCCGGCGGATCGGTGCATCCGCCTGACAGCAGTCCCATTATGGTGAGATAGTTAATCTTATATCGCCCGCGGGCTATCAGTCCCACCACGAGCAATGGCACCAGTGTGATGATAAAGCCCCATATCACCCACCACATACCGGTGGCGTTGAACACAGTTTTGGCAAACCCGGCTCCTGACGATATGCCCACAGAGGCCAGGAATAGGCAGATGCCTAACTCGCGCATAAGCAGTGAGGCCGACGATGAGGTGTAGGTAACCAAGCGGAATTTGTAGCCGAAACGGCTCAGGAGAATGGCCACCACGAGCGGTCCGCCGGCAAGGCCGAGCTTCATCCCGAATCCTACGTTGATGCTGCCCACGATGATGCCAAACAGGATGCCCACAAAGATGGTGATGAGGTTGGGCTGATTGAGGCGCTTCATAGAGTTGCCGAGGCGCACTGAGAGGCGCTCGATATCGTTGGGGTCACCCACCACCACGAGGCGGTCGCCCACCTGAAGGCGGAGGCCGGGCGAGGCGAGAAGGTCAACTCCCGCACGGTTGACACGGGTGCAGTTCAGTGAATATGCCGTGTGGAGGCGCAGCGACCCGAGTGTAGTGCCGTTATACTTGCTTTGAGTGACGAGGATGCGGCGCGACAGCACTGTGCTCTGAACTTCTTCCCAATCCATCTCTATTTTGTGGCCCACAACCGAGGTGAACTTCAGTGCATCTGAGGGGGCGAGCACCACGAGAATCTTGTCGCCAACTCTGACGGGGGTTTTTGACGTCGGGATTACCACCTTGCCGTCGGCTCCCATCAGACGACTCACCACAAAGTCGCAGTCAAGCACTTGGTGGAGTTCATAGAGAGTCTTGCCATCAATGAGCGCATTGGTGACCTCGTAGCTTACTATCAGAGGTTTCTGCTGCTGGCTCTCTATCTCGGCATCGATTGCCTTGATTTCGTCATCAGGATTGATTTTATAGACCAGTCTGATTATAAGCATTGACAGGATGATGCCTATGACGCCGAGCGGATAGGCGGCAGCATATCCCATGGCCATAGTGTTGATGGCCTCAGTGGTGCCGGCTGTCTGCTGTGCGGCGGCCAGACCGGGGGTATTGGTCACTGCGCCGGACATGACTCCGACTAAGGCGGTGATTGAGGTGTTGCCGTCAATATAAAAGATGGCAAGCACTATGGCCACGTTGAGTACTATTATCAACACTGCAAGCAGGTTGAGCAGTATGCCACCCTGTTTGAACGACGAAAAGAAGCCCGGACCCACCTGGATGCCTATGGCAAAAATAAAGAGTATCAGTCCGAACTCTCTCACAAATTTGAGCACCTCCGGATTAACTATATATCCGAAATGTCCCATCAGAATGCCTGCAAACAACACAAATGTGACTCCAAGCGATATGCCGCCTATTCTGAGCTTCCCGCAGAATAGACCTGTGGCTATCACAAACGAATAGAGCACAAGTGTGTTTGCCAATTCTGTATGCCCCGGAGAGAGGAGGTCAAGTAACCAATCCATAACCTGTTTTTACCTGTAAAATTGCCTTGGAAATTGTAATATCACCGGCAGCGGAGAGCCCTGCTCGATTTTGAAAGTGCAAAGTTACAACATTTTTTGCAAAAACTTAGGTTCAAGGTGAAAATACCGGGGCAATATCCTCAAATTAACTCTAAACTCAGCTGCGAGGGCCGGTCTCTTTGATTAGTGTCACGCAGCAGGCGCCGACTAACAGCAACACTCCTGCCAGCACAAGCATGCTCACCTGGTGGCCGCCAAGCATGGGCAATATGAGTCCGCCCAATGCGGCGGCGCATATCTGGGGGAAGCAGATGGTGCCGTTGAAGAGCCCGAGATAGGTGCCCATATTCTCCCCCGACAATGAGTTGGTGAGAAGTGTGAACGGAAGTGCCAGCATTGCTGCCCAGGCGCAACCGATGAGGATAAATGAGATGAAAAGAAGGTATTGGTCTGTGACAAATAGTGTGGATATGAATCCTATGCCGCCAAGCACAAGGCTGAGTGCATAAACCACCTTGTGGTTTTTGAACATAGGAATTGCAACGGCCCATATCACTGACCCAACGGCTTGAACGGCAAAAAGCACTCCAACCCAATTTCCGGCTTCCTGATAGGCCTCCGAATGGGTGTCGGTGGTGCCCCACACATTGTCGGCTATGGCCCCGGTGGTGTAGGTCCACATATACAGCATGGCTGCCCAGCAGAAAAACTGCACTAAACCTACACTCCAGAAGGTGGAGGGGGCTGTCTTGAGTAGGGTGAGCATTCCGGGGCGTTTTTCTTCAGCGGTTGGCGATGCTTTCTCATCGAGCCCGTGGAATCGGCGATACTCCGCCGGTGGCATCTCGCGAATGAAAATGAAGCTGTACACCACACAGAGCACCAGCACCGCAGCTCCCATGTAGAACGAGTAGGTCACTGCCGGTGGCACTTCACCCTTTGGGGCGATATTGCTGATTCCCAACGCCGTAAGGGTAAATGGCGCGAGGAAGCCGACAAGACTGCCGGCATTGCAGAGAAAACTCTGAATGGAGTAGGCAAGACCTTTTTGCCGCTCGTTGACTTGGTCGCCAACGAGCATCTTGAACGGTTGCATTGCCATATTGATGGATGTGTCGAGAAACATCAGGGCTACGAAGCCAAAGAGCATTGCGGCGCTCACAGAGAGCCCGAAACTCCCTGCATTGGGAAGCAGACACATCACTATGACGGCAATGGCGGCGCCGAGGATGAGGTAGGGGAGGCGACGGCCAAACCTGTTCCACGTGCGGTCGCTCGCGGCGCCTACGATTGGCTGGACGATTATGCCCATTAGTGGCGGGAGAATCCAGAAATAACTCAACGAGTGGGGATCGGCCCCGATGGTTGCGAAGATGCGCGAGATATTGGCGCTCTGGAGGGCATAGGCTATCTGGACTCCGAAAAATCCGAAGCTCAGATTCCATAGATTCCAGAAACTACGGTCCGGCTTGATTGGTGTCATGGTCTATAATGGAAAGAAGGTAATGTAAATAATGTAAGTATGAAAAAAATATATGTATGGAAAGAAATGTCGCAAGTGTAGTGGCGCTGCTGCGGCGTAGGGCCTGTGATGACACGGGCGCCTACGATTCCTGTAACGATGTGAGCCAGGCTATTTCGTCGGTCCAGTGGGATTCATCCGGGGTCTCGAGTATCAGAGGGATGCCGTTCATTCGGGGGTCGTTCATCAATAGACGCCAAAACTCTTTGCCCAAGGCTCCGGTGCCGATGGGAGCGTGACGATCCACGTGTGAGCCGATGGCCTTGAGAGTGTCGTTGAGATGCATGCCGCTCAGAAATTCAAATCCGATGATTGAGCCAAAATGTGCCCAGGTGCGCTCGTAAGCCTCGGGAGTAGTCATGTCATAGCCGGCTGAGTGGGCGTGGCAGGTGTCGATACACACCCCCACACGGCTCTTGTCGTTGACCCCTTCTATGATACGGGCTATCTGCTCAAAGCTGTAGCCGAGGTTGCTCCCCTGTCCGGCCGTATTCTCTATCACGGCTTTAACCCCCTCGGTCTCAGCCAATGTGATGTTGATGGACTCCGCAATGATGTCGAGACATCGCTGCTCCTCAATCTCCCGCAGATGGCTGCCGGGGTGGAAGTTGAGCATCGTCAGTCCGAGCTGCTCGCAACGCCGCATCTCATCGAGAAATGCTTCGCGGCTTTTGGCAAGCTTGTCTGCGTCGGGCGCCCCAAGGTTGATGAGATAACTGTCGTGGGGAAGTATCACCGAGGCATCGAAACCACACTCTCGGCAATTGGACTTAAATCGCTCCGCTTCTTCGTCCGAAATAGGTTTTGACGCCCATCGCGACGGGTTGCGGGTGAACATTGCAAACGCGCGCGCGCCGATGAGGTGGGCATTGAGAGGGGCATTGCTGACCCCTTTGTCTACCGAAACGTGTGCTCCGACTAATTTCATTTTATTTCTTACGCATTAATGTGATGCAAATTTAGCGAAAAAACTGTAACTTTGCAATAGTTTTGATTATCAACATTAGTATAATGGCTCAGAAACCATCTATCCCCAAAGGTACACGCGATTTCTCACCGGCCGAGATGGCGCGGCGCAACTATATCTTTTCTACAATCCGCGAGGTGTTCGGCCTCTATGGCTTTCAGCAAATAGAGACACCCTCGATGGAGAACCTCTCCACCCTGATGGGTAAGTATGGCGAGGAGGGCGATAAGCTCCTCTTCAAGGTGCTTAACTCCGGCGACTTCCTCAAGGGGGTCGACAAGGAGATGCTTGCCGCGGGCGACTCGCTCCACACCGCCTCGGCCATCTGCGAGAAGGGGTTGAGATATGACCTTACAGTCCCCTTCGCTCGTTTCGTGGTGATGCACCGCAATGAACTCCAGATGCCCTTCAAACGCTATCAGATTCAGCCCGTGTGGCGCGCTGACCGCCCGCAGAAGGGGCGTTACCGCGAGTTCTATCAGTGTGACGCCGATGTGGTTGGCTCTGATTCATTGGTCAACGAGGCCGAACTGATTAGCCTGATTAACGAGGTGATGCGCAGGCTCGGCATCCGTGTGGTCATCAAGCTCAACAACCGCAAGGTGCTGGCCGGAATAGCCGAACTTGCCGGTGCTCCCGACAAAATAGTGGACATCACTGTGGCTATCGACAAGATTGACAAGATTGGGCTCGACAAGGTGAAGGAGGAGCTTCTCGAACGCGGACTCACTCCGGAGGCTATCGACAAAATCACCCCGGTCATCACTCTCAGCGGCAGCAATGACGAGCGTCTCGCTGCTCTCGAGGCTCTGCTCTCGGATTCAGAGACCGGAAAGAAAGGCGTGGAGGAGCTGCACGAGGTGATGGATATGGCCTCTCGCCTCGGGCTGACCGCTACGCTTGAGCTCGATGTGTCGCTGGCCCGCGGCCTCAACTATTACACCGGCACCATCATTGAGGTGAAGGCTTGTGACGTGGAGATTGGCTCCATCACCGGAGGCGGTCGATATGACAACCTCACAGGTGTGTTTGGCATGCCGGGCCTCTCAGGCGTGGGCATTTCGTTTGGCGCTGACCGCATTTACGATGTGCTCAATGCGCTTGACCTCTATCCCGCTGAGATTTCCGGCGCGGCCCGTGTGATGTTCACCAACTTTGGCACGGCCGAGGCGCTCCGCTCCATGGAAGTGATGCGACGTCTGCGCAGTGCCGGCATATCGGCAGAGATTTTCCCCGACGCAGCCAAAATGAAAAAGCAGATGGGGCGCGCCGACGCTCTCGGCATTCCTTACGTGGCTATAATCGGTGAAACTGAGCTTGCCGAGGGTAAAATCACCCTGAAAAATATGGCTACAGGTGAGCAGCTGACCATCTCTGAAGATGAGCTTGTTGAAACGTTGAAGCAATAATCCATACACATTTTTAATGATTATCACAGACTCACTCGCCACCTTTGGGCGCTATTGCCTCTTTATGACCGGAGTGTGCTCCAAGCCTGACCGCTGGCGCACATTTCTGAACCGCACAGTGGCGGAGATTACTAAGCTCGGCATCGATTCGATTCCGCTGGTGATTGTAATCTCGATATTTATCGGAGCTGTTATCACTATCCAGATGCAGCTCAACATTGTGTCGCCTCTCATCCCGTCATATTCCACCGGCCTGGCCACTCGCGAGATTATCCTCCTGGAATTCTCCAACTCTATCCTGTGCCTTATTCTTGCCGGCAAGGTGGGAAGCAATATAGCTTCAGAGATAGGCACAATGCGTGTCACAGAGCAGATTGATGCTCTCGACATTATGGGCATCAACTCGGCCAACTTCCTTGTGCTCCCCAAGATAACGGCATTTTTGATATTTATGCCGGTGCTGGTGGTGTTCTGTATGTTCACCTCCTTTATGGGCGGTGTGCTCATCTCGGTGCTCACCGGCATCATTCCGCTCAATCAGTTTATCTA
>JAFLRW010000239.1 GCA_022511285.1 Duncaniella sp. | reverse complement strand
GCCAACGACCCCGGTTTTCCTCCGTTTACAATCGTATCTGACAAATCTTTAGTTATATCCAACTCCCCCGCCATAATGTTAATCATCAGTAGATTGCGATATATCTCGTCAATTGATTTCACACAGCACAGCCGCAAAAAAAGCCAGCGCGAGGTAGCACAGGTGATTAACGACTTTGAGGAGTGTTATGCTAAAACTCAAGATGGCTCGGCAGCTTTAGCCTCGGCTATAGAGCGGATGGCTGTGCGCAACAGAACTGAGACTGACGATGACCAAACCGACTCTCCGGACGCAACAGAAGTGATGACAGCCGATCTTGACTTGATATCATTAGTTGAATCAATCATAGCCAATCTGGTCCAAGGGTCAAGCCTTGACGCCGAAGGGGTCTATATTACTGCTTTCCAGGATATGGTGGCGGAGTTTACCTCAAAAGGGCGATCAGATGTGCGGTCTTTTCTCGAATGGTGGGACTCTGTTGGGTCAAAGGCATTGGTGGCAGGGGCTGACGACCCGACGGCTCTGAACATACTGACCATTCACAAAGCAAAAGGACTCCAATATGCTTGCGTCCATGTGCCCTTTGCAGGCTTTACAATAAATTATAGCGCGGTCGACCGTGCGTGGTTCAAAATTCCTCCACTTGCAGGAATTCCGGCCGAGATTATGCCTCCATTCCTGCCTTTGAACATGTCAAAACTCATGACCACGACATCACTGGAGGAACCTTACAACACATATCAGAAACAACGCCAGATAGACTTTATCAACCTGCTGTATGTTGCGCTGACACGCGCTGTAGATGAGCTCATAGTGGGTATCCGAGTAACGGGCAGCGATAATTCCGGCCAAGGTTCGTGGACGTTGGCCAATACAGTTATTAATGCGATGCGTCAAGCCAATCCCTCATTCTGCGCTCAACTTCTGTCAGAAGCTGCTCTTCCGCCCGACACGCCAAGCCCCTTTACGCCGATTGACTCTATCGTCGACAACATCTTTGAACACGGAAAGCCCACAGTAGCCACGGTTCAACAGAAGAACAAAGATAGTGCGCTGACGCCCTCTGCGGGAGAGACGACAACCACCTATAAAGTTTATGGCACTAAGACTCCTTGGGAGAACACTCGGCTGTCAAAAGATAAGGTGAATAGAGTGTCAATAGCTCGTGAGCGCGGCATTATACTCCACCAAATCCTCGCACGCATAGCCACTCCGGCAGATATTGGCAAGGCTATGCAGATGACTCTGGCCTCTGACGACAACCGCATTCTATCACCCGATGATGCCGCCGAGCTGCGGCGCATAGTAGAGCTGCGCGTCAATGCCCCCAAGGCCCGCCAATGGTTTACCGGATTCAAGCGCCTGCTGCGTGAACAGGAAGTGCTGACCGACAGTGGCTCCACAAAACGGTTTGACCGTGTGGTGTGGACGGCAAACGGTGAGATACATCTCATTGACTACAAGACGGGGGCACAGCCAGCAAGCAGCTATAAGTCTCAGATTTTGGATTACCTCAATTTCTTCAAGTCTGTGGGTTATATTGGCGTGAGAGCTTTTCTCTATTATATAGATTCCGGAAGAATCACCGAGATTGTTTGAGTGAGTCAAGAGCCGATTTAACGGCCCCGGCCACACGGTCGCCATCAATCGCGGCTGAGACAATACCTCCGGCATAGCCTGCACCCTCACCACAAGGGTAAAGCCCGCTGACTCTTATATGAGCAAGGCTGACATCATTTCGTGGCACACGTACAGGAGCCGAGGTGCGTGTCTCACAGCCTATCAGAGTGGCTTCTCTGGTGAGGAATCCGCGATTCTTGCGATCAAATTCTTTAAAACCCTCTTGCAGTCTACGCACTATGGCCCGTGGCAGCAGGCGGTCAATCCGTGCCGGATGGATGCCTGGAGGATATGAAGTGGAGGGCAAATCTGCCGATGGTTTTGACTGAACAAAGTCAGTCATCCTCTGAGCCGGCGCATTCTGTGTACGTCCGGCTTCCTCCCAGAAAGCGCGCTCTATACGCTCCTGCAGATGCATCATCTTAAGCACTCCCCCATCCTGACCTTCGCCGTCAGGAATATCCTCAGGCAGAATCTCAACCACCATACCCGAATTGGCCCAACGTGTGCCTCGGCTTGATGGCGACATACCGTTTACCACCAATTGGCCGTCGGCGCTGGCTGCCGGAATAACAAAACCACCCGGACACATACAAAATGAATACACGGCACGATTGTCTACTCGCGTC
>JAFLRW010000238.1 GCA_022511285.1 Duncaniella sp. | reverse complement strand
CGTCAAGAATGGCACAAGCTCCTCAACGGCCACTGCCCGTACTTCAGGAAGTAGCAGCGGCCGTTGAGGAAGGCCGTAGATTCCTTTGTGTAGATTCCATGACCGAATCGCAGAAATAATTGATTTATAGCACTGATATGTCAAAAAAATTTCGTATCTTTGCCCCGCTTGTTGTGGCGCAGATATTCCATTCCGCGCCACCAAGCCTATTAAGCTGCAAAAACGACGAAATTAAAAAGCTGATTTACAAGACATTTTATGAATCCAATCAAAAAAACCATCACCCTGCCCGACGGTCGTGAAATAACCCTCGAGACAGGCAAACTTGCCAAGCAGGCTGATGGAGCGGTAGAACTACGCATGGGAGGCACCATGCTATTGGCCACTGTGGTCACTGCCAAAGAGGCAGGCGAAGGTGTAGACTTTATGCCCCTTCAAGTAGAATACAAAGAGAAATTTTCATCTAACGGTCGCTTCCCCGGCGGATTCCTCAAACGCGAAGGCCGCGCCAGCGACTATGAAATTCTGACAGCACGTTTGGTGGACCGTGTGCTCCGCCCGCTCTTCCCCGACAATTACCATGCCGACACATTCGTGCAGGTGACAATGTACTCCTCTGACGGTGTCGATATGCCCGACGCTCTGGCCGGCCTGGCCGCCTCGGCTGCCATCGCTGTCAGCGATATCCCTTTCAACGGCCCCATCTCTGAAGTCCGCGTAGCCAGGGTTGACGGTGAGTTTGTCATCGATCCGACTTTCGAGCAGGTAGAAAAGGCCGATATGGAGCTGATGGTAGGCGCCACCTACGACAATATAATGATGGTTGAGGGCGAAATGAACGAGGTTAGCGAAGCCGACCTCCTTGCTGCCCTCCGTACTGCTCACGACGCTATCAAGCTGCAGTGCAAGGCACAGATGGAGCTGGCAGAGGAAGTCGGTTCTACCGTGAAGCGCGAATATTGCCACGAGGTCAACGACGAGGCACTGCGCGCCGACGTCCGCGAGAAATGCTATGACAAGGCTTATGCCATAGCCAAAGCCGGCAGCGCCGACAAGCATTGGCGCCAGGAGTCGTTTGACGCCATCTGCAAAGAATATATCGAATCTCTCCCCGAAGAGGAGCGCGACGAAAAGATACCATTGGTAAAGCGCTACTACCACGATGTGGAAAAAGAGGCCGTGCGCCGTTGCATCCTCGATGAAGGAATACGCCTTGACGGACGTAAGACCACTGAGATTCGCCCCATCTGGTGTGAGGTAGACTACCTGCCCGGCCCTCACGGCTCAGCTGTGTTCACCCGCGGCGAGACTCAAAGCCTTGCCACCACTACCCTTGGCACAAAGATGGACGAGAAGATACTCGACGATGTGCTCAATCAGGGCCGCGAGCGCTTCTTGCTCCACTACAACTTCCCCCCCTTCTCTACCGGCGAGGCCAAGCCCGTGCGCGGCGTTGGACGTCGCGAAGTGGGCCACGGCAACCTTGCCCACCGCGCCCTAAAGCGTATGTTCCCCGACGATTTCCCCTACGTGGTGCGCATCGTCTCCGATATCCTCGAGAGCAATGGTTCTTCATCAATGGCAACAGTCTGCGCCGGCACACTATCGCTACTTGATGCCGGAGTGAAAATGAAGCGCCCCGTATCAGGTATAGCCATGGGTCTTATCACCGACACCGCTACCGGCAAATACGCTGTGCTCTCCGACATCCTTGGCGACGAAGACCACCTCGGAGATATGGACTTCAAGGTGACCGGAACACGTCAGGGCATCACCGCCACACAGATGGACATCAAGTGCGATGGACTGAGCTACGAAATCCTTGAAAAGGCGCTCCTTCAAGCTCGCGACGGACGCCTCCATATCCTTGACAAGATTGAGGAGACCATCCCCGCTCCGCGCGAAGACTACAAGCCTCACGTGCCGCGCATCGTCACAATGATTATTCCCAAAGAGCTCATTGGCGCCGTGATTGGCCCGGGCGGAAAGGTAATCCAAGGCATCCAGGAAGCAAGTGGTGCTGTGGTCAGCATTGATGAGATTGCCGAGGGCGGCTATATTGAAGTGGCTGCCGCCAACAAAGCCTCTATCGACAAGGCTCTCGAAATGATCAACGCCATCACCGCCCTCCCCGAAGAAGGAAAGGTTTACCACGGTGTGGTGCGTTCAATCCTCGAGTTTGGTGCCTTCGTAGAATTTATGCCAAATCGCGATGGCCTGCTCCACATCTCCGAAATATCGTGGAACAGAC
>JAFLRW010000237.1 GCA_022511285.1 Duncaniella sp. | reverse complement strand
AGAATTAATAGAGACGCTCCTTTGCTGCAAGGACCTTCGGGTCGGTGATATAATCGTCGTAGTCCATCAGCTTGTCGATGATTCCGCGCGGAGTGAGCTCAATGATACGGTTGCAGACGGTCTGGATAAACTCGTGGTCGTGAGACGAGAGCAGGATATTGCCTTTGAATGACTGAAGGGTGTTGTTGAATGCCTGAATAGATTCGAGGTCGAGGTGGTTGGTCGGCGAGTCGAGCACGAGGGTGTTGGCGTCAGTCATCATCATACGGGCTATCATACAGCGCATTTTTTCGCCACCGGAGAGCACAGAGGCCTTCTTGAGCACTTCCTCGCCTGAGAATAACATCTTGCCGAGGAAGCCTTTGAGATAAATCTCGGAGGAGTCGTTGGAATACTGCGCAAGCCAGTCCACCAGATTGAGGTCTGTGTTAAAGAAGGCAGTATTGTCAAGCGGGAGGTAGGCTGTGGTGATTGTCTGCCCCCACTCGAAAGTTCCGGAGTCGGGCTTGCGATTCCCTGAGATAATCTCAAAAAGTGCAGTCATTGCGCGCGGGTCGCGCGACAGGAAAGCTATCTTATCGCCCTTCTCCACCTGGAAATTGACATCGCTGAACAGCGTTTCGCCATCCACAGATGCCGAGAGGCCTTTCACTTCAAGAATCTTATTGCCGGGCTCGCGTTGAGGAGTAAAGATTATGCCCGGATATCTGCGCGATGAGGGCTGAATCTCCTCCACATTGAGTTTCTCAAGCATTTTCTTGCGCGATGTGGTCTGCTTTGACTTAGCCACGTTGGCCGAGAACCGCTGGATAAACTCAAGGAGCTCCTTGCGTTTCTCCTCAGCTTTTTTATTTGCTTGCTGCTGCTGGCGCAGAGCGAGCTGCGAAGATTCGTACCAGAAGGAGTAGTTGCCGGCAAATAGGGTGAGCTTATTGTAATCAATATCAAGTGTATGTGTGCAGACCGAGTCAAGGAAGTGACGGTCGTGGCTGACCACGAGGACCGTGTTTTCAAACTTTGAGAGATAATCTTCAAGCCAAGCCACAGTGTCAAGGTCAAGGTCGTTGGTCGGCTCGTCAAGGAGCAGATTGTCAGGATTTCCGTAAAGGGCTTTGGCCAGAAGCACACGCACCTTTTCGTTACCGCTGAGGTCGCGCATCATCATATAATGCTTGTCTTCCTTTATGCCGAGGCCGGAGAGGAGCGCGGCGGCATCAGCCTCGGCGTTCCATCCCTCGAGCTCCGCAAACTTCTCTTCAAGTTCGGAAGCGCGAATGCCATCGGCGTCAGAGAAATCCTCTTTAGCATAAAGGAGCTCTTTCTCTTTCATTATATCCCACAGGATAGTGTGACCCTGGAGCACGGTGTCAAGCACTGTGCAGTCGTCATACTTGAAGTGGTCCTGTTCGAGCACACTCATACGCTCGCCGGGGCCTTGGGTGACGGAGCCGTGAGTGGGGGAGAGTTGGTCAGAAAGAATTCGCATCAAAGTAGACTTCCCTGCACCGTTGGCGCCGATGATACCATAGCAGTTGCCGGGGGTGAATTTCAGATTGACGTCCTGAAAGAGAACGCGTTTACCAAACTGTATGCCGAGGTTGTTGACAGCAATCATTTATTATGAGTGATGGATGTATGAGATGAAAAATAGAATAGCACACAAACCGCGACCTCTGGGGAGAGACCGCGGTCCGGATTATTGCAGGTATATGATATGCTTATTTGAGGACGTCCTTCACAGCCTCGTTGGGAACCATCTGTTCCTGGAAGGTATAAGCGCCGGTTTTGGGCGACTTCACCACCTTGATGACCTTGCTGTAAGTGCGGCCTTCGCCTTTTTGAAGAGAGGCTACGGTTTTCTTTGCCATAAGTCAGAGAGGATTATTTGATTTCTTTGTGGACAGTAACTTTCTTGAGGATGGGGTTGTATTTCTTCAACTCCAAGCGCTCGGTTGTATTCTTGCGGTTTTTGGTGGTGATATAGCGGGAAGTGCCGGGCATACCGCTTGCCTTGTGCTCTGTGCATTCGAGGATGACCTGAACGCGATTTCCCTTAGCTTTCTTTGCCATCTTCTAACGCGTATTAAATGTCGAGGTAAGTAATTTCGGTGATGTATCCCTTGCGAGCAGCATCGTTGATAGCTGCGTTGAGGCCTTTTTTGTTGATGGTGCGTAGGCCGGCTGCTGAGACGGTCAATGTGATCCAAGCCTGCTCCTCAACCCAAAAGAACTTCTTGTTGAAGAGATTGACCTCAAACTTGCGTTTGGTGCGACGCTTAGAGTGCG
>JAFLRW010000236.1 GCA_022511285.1 Duncaniella sp. | reverse complement strand
ATGCTTGGGCGATTAGGAGCAAGCTGGCGCGAGTGAAAAATTTAGTGTATAGACTATATTCCAGGTAATCTAATTCAAAAAGATAATTCCGTAAGTTTTGCGATGAAGATATCGGCAGTTCTGCTCAACTATAATTCTGCAGCTGACTGTGCTAAGTGCGTCAGCTTTCTGCAGAAACAGGAGGGGGTAGAAATTGATATAATCATTGTCGACAATGCCTCACGTGCTGATGACCTGGTGCGCATAAAGGCCTTGTGCGCGAGAGAGAATCTCCGTCTGATAGCCAATGCCAACAATTGCGGCTACAATGCAGGCAATAATCTGGGGTTGCGGCTTGCCGCTGAGTTGGGCTATGACTATGCCCTGATTGCCAATCCCGATATGGAGTTCCCTGACCCGCGTTATGCTGCCCGCCTCGTTGGTGAACTCGAAGCTAATCCTATGACGGTGGCCGTGGGATCTGATATTGTCACACCGGAAGGAATTCATCAAAATCCAATGGGGTCTGATGGGAGTTGGGCATCATCGTTCGGGTGGATTAGGGGATTTTTTTGTAGGAAAAAGCCTGCTGAAGCATATGATTTCGTTGACGACCATCGTTCAAATCATATTTGCGACAAGCTTAGCGGGTGTGCTCTGATGGTCAACCTCCGCCATCTCGCCCGGCTTGGCTTTTTTGATGAATACCCGTTTCTCTATTGTGAAGAGGCCATTTTTGCCCGTCAGGCCGAGGCTGCAGGAATGCAGATGCGTTATGTGGCCGATGTCCGAGCCATTCATCGCCACATCCCTTCCACTAAGGGCGACCCCCGGCCGCGCTTTCGCCAGTGGCGACGATCGCGGCTTTATTTCATTCGTCGTTACTCAGGCTATCCATGGTATGGCAGACTCCTTGCATCCCTTTCTTGGAGCACCTACCTCGGTCTGATGATATTTCTTTCAACTTTAAAACAAAAACTTTGACACGCCTTAGATATTTAGACTGTGCCAAGGGTCTCGGAATTTTGTGTATCTCCTTTCTGCATTACGAGAACGGAGTGCTGTCAGGTCCCGCAAACACCTTCATAGGGACATTTATGATAACCATCTTCTATGTAGTGACCGGATGGCTGATGGCTATGAAAGAGAGCCGCGACACCACTCGGGTGTTGGCTGCCAAACGATTGCGTTCGTTGGGACTCCCGTATCTTTATTGGACCGGAATTATCCTGGCCTTTGACTGCATCTTGTGGGCTGCTG
Source organism: Duncaniella sp. (assembly GCA_022511285.1). Taxonomy (GTDB): domain Bacteria; phylum Bacteroidota; class Bacteroidia; order Bacteroidales; family Muribaculaceae; genus Duncaniella. Next base: position 1,062 of record JAFLRW010000236.1, on the reverse strand, counting down.
GTTACTACTCATCCTATTTTGTGGCCCGCGAGGCGTACAAGTCGGTGGTGCTTCGCGGCATCGGCACATTGTGGTTTCTTCCGGCTCTTTTCTTTGGGGAGATAGGGTGGAATTGGCTCCGCAATAAGCGGAAGCTTTGGTGGATAGTGGCTCTGGTTATTATTATGGCCTATACCCACTACTATTACGTAACTTTTGCCCATGCCACAGGCTCAACAATGAAAATTGTCCAAGCTCCTTTTCACACCATCTCAAACGCTCTGCGAGCTGTACTTTATGTGGCCTCCGGGTATCTTTGTTGTAAGTTGTACTCTAAGATTCAGCTCACTGCATTTGCCGAAGGCTGTGTAGGGCTGGGACTGTGCATTCTTGCTTATTACTCGGTCTCGAATCTCCACTCTCTGCTGGGTGCCGTCTCGTGGCTATTCTGGCCCTTCATCGCACCTGTCCTGGGCCCCGTGGGCTTTATCCTCATTTTTAAATCGTTATATGCCTCTCGGTTGCTGAACTTCTTCGACTATTGGGGGCGCAATTCATTATCTCTGATGGTGACTCACTATAGCATAGTTCAAGTTTGTGCGACTATCATTATAGTCAACCTCCTTGGTCTCAGCTTCACCGGGTGGACCACCATCATAGCGTTCATCTGCTCCCTCCCTATCCAGTATCTTATCACTGAAGGGCTCAACAGATATGCTCCTCAATTAATTCGTCCTCGTAAGAAATGATTCAGACGATTTTCTCTTCAGTTGGCTCGTTTGTCAAAGGCCTGTTTAACCCCGCCAATTATACTTTGCACAATCTCACACTATTCCTCTTAGTGCTGATGTGCATCCAGTATATCCCTATCGAATCTCGAGCCGGAGTGTCGCCCGTCAAGGTGTTTGTGATGTCGTTTATGCCCTTTGTGCTGCTCTCCCATTTCCGAGTGAACAAAGCCCTGATGTGGGGGGCGATTTACATCCTGTGGCTCTTTATCACGGGCGCTATCATCCATCCGGCCACATTCCGTGCATCTACGGTGCTTTATGCGGGCATGTTTGTAATCACGTTTATAGTGGT
>JAFLRW010000235.1:2095-2348 GCA_022511285.1 Duncaniella sp. | reverse complement strand
AACGGCAAAAAAATCCTTATTGTAACAACTCCAATCCGCAATTCTAACCCACACTCGTCAAGAATATGAATAACTGCGACACTCTCAACTCTTATCTCAGCCAAGCTGTCAAGGAATACTGGGATCGCCCGGCATTAAGCGATCTCGGCACTGCCACGTCGACACTTAACTACAAAGATGTAGCACGCAAGATTGCCAAGATTCATATCCTATTCAGAGAATCAGGCATAAATCCCGGCGATAAAGTGGCGCT
>JAFLRW010000235.1:0-2061 GCA_022511285.1 Duncaniella sp. | reverse complement strand
GACTTCAAGCCTGACAATATCCAACAGTTGGTGGTCCACGCCGATGCAAAAATTGCTTTTATGAGTGAGTCTCACTGGGATGCCCTCAACCCCGACGGCATGCCGGCGCTGAAAGGCACCCTGTCACTTTCGGACTTTTCTCTATTATTCTCACGCTCAGATGAGCTCAACGAAGCCCGAGCCCACCTCAATGAGCTTTTCGGGAAAGAGTATCCCGATCGCTTCACAGCTGCCGATATAAAATATTATGAAGCGGATGCCGACGCTCTCTGCCTCATCTCATACACGTCTGGCTCAACAGGTTTCTCAAAAGGGGTTATGCTACCCTATCGCTCCCTTTGGAGCAACCTTCAGTATTGTCGAGACTACCTCCCGTCCAATCCAGGAGACGGCGTGGTGTGTATGCTGCCGCTCGCACATATGTATGGTCTCACCATCGATATGCTCCGACCCTTTGTGAGTGGCAACCATGTGCATATCCTCACCCGCATTCCTTCGCCGCGCATTCTTGTTGAGGCGTTCAGCGAAGTGAAGCCAGCAGTCATTGTGGTGGTGCCTCTTATCATAGAAAAGATTATCCGCACTCGTGTGTTCCCGCTGCTTGAAAAGCCCCTGATGAAAATCTTGCTCAAAGTGCCGTATGTTGATGAACGACTGCTTGGCAAAATCAAATCACGCCTTGAGGAGACATTCGGAGGCAATCTCCACGACCTAATTATCGGGGGTGCCGGTCTGAATAAAGATGTAGAGCAGTTCTTACGCCGAATTGATTTCCCATACACCGTGGGCTATGGTATGACCGAATGCGGACCGCTAATTGCGTATGCACCCTGGAGCAAAAACCGTATGAGTTCGTGTGGACAAGTGGTTGACCGTATGGAAGCGCGCATCATTTCGCCCGATCCGTCGGTAACTCCGGGCGTATTGCAAGTTAAGGGCGATAACGTTATGTTAGGCTACTACAAAAACACTGAAGCCACTGAAGGCGCCATTCACGACGGGTGGCTCACCACCGGCGATATCTGTAACATGGATGCAGATGGATTCATCTATATTCGTGGTCGCGACAAGAATATGATTCTTGGCCCCTCCGGACAGAACATCTATCCCGAAGAAATTGAGGAGAAACTCAATAATCTCCCCTACGTCAGTGAAAGTGTGGTGGTAGATTCCGGAAATGGCCGACTGCTCGCACTCATATTCCCGGACCTTGAAAGCGCAACTTCTCAAAACCTCTCAAAGGCAGATATCGAGAAGATTATGGATGAGAATCTCAAGGCTCTCAACTCCGACCTCCCGGCCTACTCTCAGGTGTTGGGTTTCCGCCTGCGTGACGAGGAGTTTGAGAAGACCCCCAAGCGCTCCATCAAACGCTATTTATACAAAGCTTAGGGCTCTTCAATCCTCAGGCCGGCTGCCGGCTGTGGCAAGTACTGAATTGTAATACCTCACATCGCCGGTCACCTCTTTCCCTATGAATGCAGGGAGCGGTGGCCGGCTTTCTGCAGAGGGCATTTCAATCTCAGCTATAATCAATCCGGATAAGACTCCTCCAAAACTATCGACTTCCCATTTCCAACCTTCATACTCCACTATATACCGTTCCTTCTCCACGCTCCATCCTCCTGCCAACTCAGCAACCATCTCCTCAGCTTCTCTCACAGGTATTTCATATTCCCATTCGCTTCTCAGAGCGCCCTTATTACGCCCTTTTACAGTGAGCCACGCTCTATTGCCGCTCACTCTAATCCTCACTGTAGCCTCCCCCTCCTTGGCTATATAGGCTTGCTTAATTGGAAATGACTCTGCCGCCATTTCTTCATACATCCTATTGATTACCAGGAATTTTCTTTCTATTTCTTTTCCCATAACTGTAAAAAACCGATGAATCGGGAGAATATCTCCCCTATTTTGATTAATTTTGCAAAATTAATCATTAGAGTTTCCAACGCCAAGCATACGAGCATACTTTTTATATGCGTCTGCCAAAAACATCAGCCGTTTTGATTCTTCTCATCTGCTCTCTCTTCATTGCGAGAGCAGAGGCTTCGACTGTCTCCG
>JAFLRW010000234.1 GCA_022511285.1 Duncaniella sp. | reverse complement strand
CACAAAGGTGATGAATCGCAGATTCTCCTTCGGGGTCTTGCCGGGCGAGAAGAGGAGTGTCCCGGTGTCGGTGCCAAGGCTCCAGTTGTTATGCTTGCCCGAACCGTTCACCCCGGCAAATGGTTTCTCATGAAGCAGGACACGGAAATTGTGACGACGAGCCACCTCATTCATCACCGACATAATGAGCATATTATGGTCATTGGCCAGGTTGGTCTCCTCAAAGATGGGGGCTAACTCAAACTGGTTAGGGGCCACCTCATTGTGGCGTGTCTTAACGGGGATGCCGAGTTTGTGTGATTCAATCTCGAGGTCGAGCATAAAGGCCTCGACGCGTTTGGGAATTGCGCCGAAGTAGTGGTCCTCAAGCTGCTGATTCTTGGCTGACTCGTGGCCCATCAGCGTGCGGCCTGTCAGGGCTAAGTCGGGACGGGCTGCATAGAGCGCCTCGTCCACTAAGAAATATTCCTGCTCCCAGCCAAGGTTGGAGATGACGTGTTTCACTGCAGAATCAAAGTAGCGAGCCACAGCGGTGCCGGCCTTATCGACAGCCGTGAGAGCGCGCAGCAAGGGAGTCTTATAGTCAAGCGACTCTCCGGTGTAGGAGATAAAGATGGTGGGGATGCAGAGAGTGTTGTCAATGATAAATGCGGGCGATGAGATGTCCCAAGCCGAATAGCCGCGGGCCTCGAAGGTATTGCGGATACCGCCGTTGGGGAAGCTCGAAGCGTCGGGCTCTTGCTGCACAAGCAGTTTGCCGGTAAATTCCTCAATCATACCACCCTTGCCGTCGTGTTCCACGAACCCGTCGTGCTTCTCGGCCGTGGTCTCGGTGAGCGGCTGGAACCAGTGGGTGTAATGACGCGCACCGTTGTCGGTGGCCCACTGTTTCATACCATCGGCCACTGCATCGGCCACAGAGCGTGGAAGCGGTTCTTTATTGTCGATAGCGTTGATGAGAGCCTTGTAGGCATCTATGGGAAGATACTCAAACATTTTGGCTCGGTTGAACACCTTGCTTGCATAATACTCGGTGGGGCGTTCCTTGGGAATCTCCACAGCTACAGGCTTGCGTTTCTGAGCCTCTTCGACTACTTTAAATCGATAACTTGACATAAGTTTGTAGGGTGAAATGTAATTGAATATATTTGAGAAAAGTGATTGTTATTCTTTAGAGTCGGGCTACAATTCTCTCGATAGCCCGGCGAGTATTGTCAGGCGTATTGAACGCGGTAAGGCGCAGATACCCCTCGCCTGAGGGTCCGAATCCGGCTCCGGGAGTGCCCACTACCTGACATTCATTGAGCAGGCGGTCAAAAAACTCCCACGAGCCCACGCCTCGAGGCGTCTGAAGCCACACATACGGGGAATCCACACCTCCGGCACACACATATCCGGCTCCACGCAGCCCTGAGAGGATGGCTGACGCATTGTCAAGATATCCCTCCACAGCTCTATGCGCTTGTGCAGCGCCGTCAGGGGTGTAGAGAGCTGTGGCGGCACGTTGACTCAGATATGAGGCGCCGTTGAATTTAGTTGTCTGTCGGCGTCGCCATAAGGGATTGAGCGGCACAAGTTTTCCGGCAGCATCACGTCCGCGCAGTTCGTGAGGCACCACTGTATATCCGAGCCGAATGCCGGTGAATCCTGCAGTCTTTGAATAGCTGCGAAATTCTATGGCCGTCTCGCGGGCTCCTTCGATTTCAAAAATCGAGCGCGGCACATCGCGACGTGTCACGTATGCCTCGTAGGCGGCATCAAAGAGCAACAGAGTGCCGTGGTCACGGCACCAATCAACCCACACCTTCAATTCAGCGCGTGTAAGCGTAGTCCCGGTGGGATTATTCGGATAGCATAGATACACCACATCAGGATTCCCTTTCGGGAGGTCAGGGACAAAAGCGTTGTCGGCAGTGCAAGGGAGATATTCAATACCGCTCCAACGTCCGTCATCGCCAAGGCGACCGCCGCGCCCGGCCATCACATTGGTGTCAACATATACAGGATAGACGGGGTCGGTCACAGCCACACGATTGCCCGGAGCAAGGATGTCGCCTATATTTCCGGTGTCGCATTTAGCTCCGTCACTTATGAATACCTCATCCTCGCTCATCGCTATACCGCGGCGGCGATAGTCGTGTTCAGCTATCAACGATGTCAGGAATTCATAACCTTGCTCGGGTCCATAGCCGTGAAAAGTCTCGGCAGAGCCCTCCTCGTCGACCGCTTTATGCAGAGCGTCGACCACAGCCGGACAGAGCGGACGGGTCACGTCGCCGATGCCAAGTCGCAATATCTCAGCCTCGGGATGGGCTTCGGTGTACGCTCTGACTCTTCGCGCCACCTCGCTAAACAGATAGGAGGCAG
>JAFLRW010000233.1 GCA_022511285.1 Duncaniella sp. | reverse complement strand
AACCGTTGGGGGTGTTCTTGTTGATATCCCAGGTGAGGTCGAGTTCGGTTTTGGCCTGACGAGCCACGGCGAGCTTGACCGGCTTCTTGATGTAGGGATATGCCTCGGTGATTGAGTTGGCATAGTTCTCAATGTTGGTATAGCCGTTGGCGGCGATGGCCACAGCGTCAGAGGCATCGTTGGGGTTAAGGCCGTTGGCTCTCTCCCAATCGTCGGGGATACCGTCGCCGTCAGTGTCGAGAGGCTTCACGCCGCCTGAGAGTGTGCCGGTGCCCTGATGGGGGAGTTGTTTTTCGGATGAAATGCCGTTGATTGTGCCAGACTTGCCATAGCCGAGGAGGAGGTTGATGATGTATTCGTCAACCTCGTCGCGCACCGGGAGGACGGGGCCTACGTTGTCAACCATCCAGCTGAGAGCCGCTTCGGCTGAGAGCATATTGTCGATGGCGGGAATCTGCTGCGGGATTGTGCGGTCCTGCTCGGAGCTTACAGAGCCGTCGTCCTTGTGGATAACCTCGTGGATGACGGTGTTGTTGAGCTTGTCAAGGCTCTCCACCCAAGTGGAGTGACGGCCGTCGCTCTGCTTGCCGTTCATCTGATCGACGGTCATCAGAGTGCCGTTGATGACGCCGTCTTTGTTGTCGTCAAGATAATTGCCGGCGCCGTAGTAGTGGAAAGCCTCCGAGCCGCGGGTGAAAGCAGCCGTTGAGCTAATCCAAGCACCTTTCATGAAATAGTTGTTCTCGATGTGAGCCCAGGAAGCGCCTTCGGTGTCGCCCATGATGTAGCAACCGCCGTCGCCCCAGTTGTAGACCACGTTGTTGACATACTGGTTGAGACCTTTCACCTTGGGATTGCGGGTCTTGTTCTCAATATAAAGGTTGCGGTAGAGGGTCACGCCGCCGTCGGTCTGAATCAGACCGCCGCAGGAGTGAGATTGAAGACCCTGACCGATGATAGAGTTCTGGATGGTGATGTTGCCGGGTTTGTCGCCCTTGTTGTCCCAGTTGACCGAGAAGTTCTCATCGCGTCCCCAGAGGACCGAGAGGTGGTCAAAAATCATATCGGTGCCGTTGGCAATGCCACAGGCATCGGCACCGTTTGTGCCGTTGATGCCCATGCGGAAACGGACATTGCGGACAATGAGCTGAGAAGCACCGGAGAATGACACGCGGTCGCCGTAGACCTGGATACCCTCGCCGGGAGCGGTCTGGCCAAGGATTGTGTTTTTGCCTTTGACCACGAGAGCGCTTTTGAGTTGGATGACACCGCTGACATCAAAGATGATGATGCGGCCCTCGCCGCTGACAGCGTCGCGGAACGAGCCTGTGCCCGAGTCGTTGAGGTTGGTGACATGATAGATCTTCGGCGACTCAACGGCACGCGCACCAAGGGTGTATTTGCCGAAACCCTCAGCACCGGGGAATGCCACGAGCTGCTGGGCCGAGAGACCGAGACCGCAAGCCATCGACCCTGCAAGCAGGAGGGCGGTTAAGGTTTTCTTCATAGTAATAGTGTTAATGAATGTGTTTATCGGTATTAAAACGCTCCCCGCGGGCTCGGGGCTACGCGGGGAGCGTTGAGGTTCACGTTTATGCGTGTGATGCGATTTGATCAGTAGCAGCGATTACTTCTGAATGTATTTCACACCGTTTTTGATGACGATGCCTTTGTAGTTCTCGTTAACGCGCTGGCCAAGGATGTTGTAGACAGGAGCGTTGGCATCTTCAACGGGAGCGATAACGCTTTCGAGAGCAGTATCGTCGGGCACAGTGCCGCCACCGGTTCCGGTCTCAACGCGCACGTGATAAATGTGCATTTCGCTCTTGTGGCAACCGATTCGGTAAGCAACCTTGCCTGCACCGGTGTACTGGTCAGCCCAGTTGCGCTCGCCGCCCTCGTTGGTAGTTCTGTCAAGGTTGGCAAGGGTGAGTTTGTAGTAACGTTTAGCCACGGTCTGCTCCAAGGGGAGATAGTAGCTGAAAGCGGGCTGCTCAACACCATCGACCACGGGAACAATCTTCACGCGGAGTTCGGTCACATAGCTACCACCCGCATGGCCTGCCCATACGGTTACAGTGGCAGCACCGTCAACTTCGGGGAGCTGGATGTATGTATCCTCGCGAGAACCGGAGTTTGCGTTGCGGAGGAAGCCCATAGCGTGCTTGTCAGAAATCCAGTCAGCTTCAGTGGCGGCGTTATAGTCCTTAGAGCCGTCCCAAGCATCGGTTGTGCCCCAGCCATACATCCAAGTGACGCGAGAGGGACCCTTGTCGCCATAGGCGATGAAAGGCTCGGAATAGTCCAACTCATCATCGCCGGACATCCATTTGTTATCCTTGAGATAGTAGGCATAGCCGTCGGCAAGGCTGAT
>JAFLRW010000232.1 GCA_022511285.1 Duncaniella sp. | reverse complement strand
AGGCTATCACCAATTATTCTCCCGTGGAATTGATGAGGAATCTGCGATTGAAAAAAGCTCGGACTCTCTTGAAAACTACCGACAAAACCATCAGCGAGATATGCTATGAAGTGGGTTTCTCCACACCGGCTTATTTCTCTAAATGTTACCGTGACCAATTCGGGGAAACTCCTTCTGAGACTCGTTCAAATTAACCTCACATACTAACCCTCTCTACTTTAAACTTTAAAGTGGGTGTCCACATCAAAGCCAGATAGAGCCCCCGGATTAGCAAATAGCTCAGAAATGCTGTCCAGATCACAAAATTTCCGTCTATAGGTATTGCTATTCCTATTCCATAATAATCAATACCTATTATGGCAAAAAAGATTATTCCTCCCATTAAAGTGGAGATCATCATTTTGAAGGTGTCGGTTATACCTATATAAAAACCGTCGAAAATAAAACTCCAACAGGATATAATAGGTATAAAACTCACAAATAAGGTTAGTTCCAAAACTCCGGAAATAACGTTGTCGCTGTCGGTCAGCAAAGAGGTCATAGATTCTAATCCTAAATAATAACCGGCTGAGAAGAGTATGGCCATACCTAATGTCCATTGTAAAAGACGGTTTACACTCTTTTTGAGCATCTCATAATTTTTTTCACCGAACCTTAGGCCCACAAGCGCTTCGCCGCTATATGCAAAACCGTCAATAAAGAATGAGAAGAACTGGAAATATTGCATCACTATAATGTTGACGGCTAAGGTGAGGTTGCCTATTCTTGCTCCGGCTGCCGTGACACCCATTGTGACGCATATAATGAAAAGAGATCGTAGAAAAAGGTTCCCGTTGACTGAAAAATATCTCCACCAGTTTCCTTTCAATAGGTTGGCTAAAGTGCATTTCAATATCTTACCCTTCATAAACCACACCATACATCCGGCTGCTACAATCAAACCAAGCCAGTTCGAAACAAAGGTGCCTATGGCTACGCCCTTGAACCCCAGTCCGAGTGGGAAAGCTAATGAATAACTCACTGCTATATTGATCACATTAGTCAGTATGGCAATCAGCATAGGATAAAATGTGGTCTGCATTCCCACAAACCATCCGCTGATGGCTATCACGGCAAGCAAGGCCGGACTACCCCAAATTCTGATTGTGAAATATTCTTTCACATAGCCTTTTATTTCATCGCTTCCTCCTGCCACATACCATAGTCCCTTAAAAATTATATCTTGAAAAATAATCAGTAAGGTGCCGGCAACAAAAGCTATGGTAAGTGCCCGATAAAGCACTTTAGATATCTCTCCTGAATTCCCGGCCCCTAAAGCTGTTGCTGTCAAGCCCGTCGTGCCCCCTCTAAGGAAGCCGAAAATCCAGAACACTACGTTCATCATCACGCTCCCAACAGCTATGGCGGATAAAAACAGTTCCGAACCCAAATGACCCGATATTGCCGTGTCACAAATACCCAACAGTGGAATGGTGACATTGCTTATGATTGTGGGCAAACTCAGCCTTAATATTTCCCGGTTCAGTCTATCCATTTTTCTTCTCACAAAGTTGACGAAAATTTCAATACGATATACCGGACCATCAGGTCTGAACTTTAAATTCGTAAATATTGTTATTAAATACAGAGTGATAATTGTTTCTCTCTCTACTTAATTTTTGAGTTATGGAAAAAGAAAATGAAAAAGTAGGTCCCGGCAAATTCGTGGAATATTCCTACAAACTGTATAATGACGCCGATAATAAACTTCTTTTCGAGACTCCGAAGGATGCTCCCGATGAAATGGTGTATGGCATCACTCCCGGTATTGTCCCCGGATTACTCTCTGTAATGGAGGGCCTTTCAAAGGGTGACAAGTTTGAGGTCACTCTCCCTCCTGTTGCTGCTTTTGGCGATAAAAACGAGGATCTTGTGATGTCTCTCGATAAAGAAATATTTATGCGCGACGGAAAACTTGCAGAAGAGGTGCAAGTGGGTAAGGTGTTACCTATGATGACGGCCGACAACCTGCGGGTTGAAGGTAGGGTTACAGAAATTGGAGATAAAATCAAGATGGATTTCAACCATCCTTTCGCCGGCCTCACCGTTAGATATGATGGTGAAATTGTAGAAGTCAGAGATGCCACTCCCGAAGATTTCCCTCAAGGTGGTTGTTGCGGCGGAGGTTGCGGTTCCGGTGGATGCGACAGCGGTGGCTGTGGCTCCGGTTGCAACTGCTGAATTATCTCCTCCTCTTCTTGGTGGTTGTCGTAGATTTCTTGGAAGAGCTTGTTCCCGTCGATTTGGCGGGAATTTTTAATGTCTGCCCGATCTGTAATTTATCCGTTTTCATACCGTTGGCATTCTTAAGAGCGGTAACGGTGGTGCCATATTTCTTGG
>JAFLRW010000231.1 GCA_022511285.1 Duncaniella sp. | reverse complement strand
CCACGGGAGTCAAGGCTCTTCTGCTTGTGTAGCGAATCCGGGATTCGAACCCGGGTTTCCGCCGTGAGAGGGCGGCGTGCTAGGCCTCTACACTAAATCGCCAGCATCTTATCTAAACTCAACTTGGGAAGCGGCTCCCTCGTTTTGCACTGCAAAATTACGCCTTATTTCTCAGCTGTGCAAGCAGAGCGAGGAAATTTAACACAATTTTAACTATTCCTCTTCCTCATCTGACGCTAATTCAGAGTCAATCTCATCAGGCGCCTGGAGTTTTAGTTGTTTTGACGCTTTGATGCCGAGGGATTTGAGGTCCGACGCTCGTTTCACCAACGAGCCTGTGCCCGTGGAGAGCTTTTTCATCGCATCATAATGGGCCTTGGAGGCCGATGCGAGAGATTTGTCAATTTTTTCCATATCGTTGACAAACTCCACAAATTTATCATACATCTTCCCTGCATCTTCAGCTATGCGAATAGCATTTTTAGTCACCTTGTCACGATTCCAAAGTTGTGCTATCAAGCGCAGGGCGGCCACCAGATGTGTGGGCGACACTATCAGCACCCGACGGTCATAGGCATATTGCCATAGGGTGACATCAAGGCGCATCGCAGCCATATATGCCGGCTCGCTCGGGATAAACATCATCACATAGTCAAGCTGGCTGGCTCCGATATAATCCTGATATTTTTTCTTTGAGAGGCGCTCTACATGAGATTTCACCGAAAGCAGATGACGATCTCCGGCCGCCTTTGCCGCTGCCTTATCGTCGGCATTCACATATTCAATAAAGGCTGTCAGCGAACACTTCGAGTCGATGACCACACACCGCTTATCGGGATATCTCACCACCACATCGGGGCGCAACACTCCGCCGGCATCGCCGTGCATCGTATTGCCGTCCGCATCGCGCGAGGATTGGACAAAATACTCCTCGCCCTGAATCAACCCACTCTTTTCAAGGATAGTTTCGAGCACAATTTCACCCCACTCTCCCTGCACGGCATTGTTGCCACGCAATGCCTGAGTGAGTTCGCGAGCTTCGCGAGAGATGGTATCGTTGACGTTGATAAGTTTGGATATCTCCTTTTCGAGCGAAAAGCGTTCGCGGGCCTCGGCATTATAGGTGTCGGTCACAACCTTGCGGAACGATTCGAGATTTTCCCTCAACGGCGAGAGGATAGAGTTGAGCCGCTCCTCGCTCTCGGCCTTGAAGCGCGACGAATTGCTATTGAGTATCTCTGTGGCAATATTGGCAAAATTGGAGCGTAGCATCTCCTCATTGCGCCCGCGTTCCTCCTCAATGCGTTGCAGAGAGGCTTCGGCCGCCGCACACCTGCGCTCTGAATCAATCAGCGCTTCCTGCAGCTTCACGCCGGCTGCATCCGACTCCAACAGTCGCTCGCGCAATGTCTCAACCTCACCTCGGCGGGCTGTTAGCTCAGCATTGACGGCTGAAAAACGAGAATAGGTTTTGGATAGAAAAAACAGGGCTGCTGCTGAAACGACAGCAAGCAACCCTGCAATGACAGCCATTATGGTCATATCCACTTTATATTATGCTCAGTTCAGAATCATCCCGCCCACAGGAATTGTTGTGGCGAGGGCTGAATAAACTCGGGCAGCTTGACGGATTCTGTCTATTGTGGATCGGCGCGGCAATGTGCGCTGCTCCCGCGAATCTATTGATATGACCGATGTAAGTGATGGAGATAGAGTAGAAGTTTTTGTCATAGGCAGACACGTTTTTTGATTATATATAATGTGGTTGAATGATGAGCCCGATCTCTCTGAGGACTCACATAACAATAACGCCCGTCCACCTCCTTTTATTATACTCTGCAAAGCAAAAACATCTCACTTTTGTCAGTCATTTCGGCCAATCTGTCACTTTCGGCGGTCACCATCCCCCCTTATCACGCCAATTAGCGAGGGGGTCAACATTTTTGGCACGATGTTTGTTTATCTTATGAGCGGTCGGGCGAAATCACCACTCCGGCCACTGAAAAAAAAACGAAAATTAAAAAAACAACAAAACAGATACAACTATGGGAAAAATTATCGGTATTGACCTTGGCACCACCAACTCCTGTGTGTCAGTCCTCGAAGGCAACGACCCCGTTGTCATCCCCAACTCCGAGGGGCGCAACACCACACCTTCAATCGTAGCATTCGTTGACGGCGGCGAGCGCAAAGTAGGTGACCCGGCTAAACGTCAGGCCATCACCAATCCCAAACGCACCATCAACTCCATCAAGCGCTTGATGGGCGAGACCTATGACCAAGTGGTCAAGGAAATCGAACGTGTACCATACAAAGTGGTTCGCAGCGACAACAACACCCCCCGTGTTGACATCGACGGTCGCGACTACACCCCACAGGAAATTTCCGC
>JAFLRW010000230.1 GCA_022511285.1 Duncaniella sp. | reverse complement strand
GGGGCGCTCACCGTGAGAGCCAATTTCCACAATGCTCACCGAGTGGTTAAACGTCTCGTCGAAACTGACAGCCAAAGGCGTTCCGGAATAGCGCACGTTGTGACGTCCGGTATGAATAAACTGCTCACGATGGATGTGTCCCAAAGCGAGATAATCGTATCCGGACCCAAACCGGCCAACTTCTACTCCTTCAATACCTCCAATAAAAGACTGTTCTGGGCGCTCGTGACCGGAAAAATCTGCTCCACAAACTGTTGTGTGTGCCATCATTACCACTGGAAGGTTTGCGGAGTTTCTCTCCTCCACCTTGTTAAGTAGATCTTCAAAGAAACCATCGGAAATAAAACGCTCGTTGGCGTAGGGCACCGCAACTACCCATCCCTTTCCCTCTATTTCTAAAATATGCTCCTCAGGATTTTCCGGGCGTAATACACCAAGGAATTCCACTCCCATAGAGCTCCAGGGTGAGCGGAAAATCTCATGACGGACACCACTGTCATGGTTGCCGGCTATCACGATAATCTTCATCGAAGGGTTGGCATCTCTTAGAGAAACGACGGTGTCAACAAGCATTTTTTGCACCGCTGCCGATGGATTTGACACATGAAACACATCGCCACACAGAAGAAACACATCCGGTCGCTCTTCAGTCACAATTCTCGTTATTTGATTGAGCATATCCTGTTGCTCCTCTGTCCGGTCAAAGCCATAAAGCTGATGTCCTAAATGCCAGTCGCTAGTATGTAGTATCTTCATCCGAGTTTAATTATTTTCCTTTCACAAAGATAATACTTTCAATTGAATATTATGGCTTTATTTATCCACAAATTTATTATTCCGACCTTTTGCCAATGAACTGATAAATATAAAAATGTTTATCCTTCCAGAACTTCTATTAGCTGCGTGGCGAAATCGGGGGATTCGAGGCGGATGGCGTTGGCCTCGGCGAGGGGACGGCCGACGAAGTTGATGTTGCCATACCAGCTGAGTTTCTGGTCTATCACGGCAGTCTGCATTTTGCAATTCGGACGATGCAGGATGGTGACGCCCATTTGAGCCAGTTCCAGTTCGCGATGGCCGGTTTCTGTGATGACAATAGTTATGGCAACACCGAGAGTAAGGCTGTCCTGAAGTAGTTGGATTATCTTGGGCTTGTAGTTCCATTTCAGCCGATAGGTAGATATAACTATGCTCTTTTGAGCAGTTGATAAGTCGGACAAAAGCTGACGTTCGAAGTTGTCGGTGTCAAAGAAGGTCTCAGCAGTGGGTTCGCCGAACAATCCTTCGGTTGGCAAACCAAGTGTGTAACCAACGTTTCTATATCCGTGCAATCTTTTGCGATACATTTTCTCGCAAACCGGGAAACGAAGATCCACATAGTCATATATCCTCACTTCCTTCTTCCCGGGGAAGTCTCGATGTAACCGACCGGTGTATTGGGCAATCAATCCTTTCCACGAAACGGGGAGAGCCAACATCAGGGTGTCGAGTCTTGGAAGGTCGAATCCTTCGCCTACATATTTACCCGTTGCCACCACTACCAATGGAGCATCGTCAGGTATTGCTCCAAGAGCTTCTAACGCTTCGCGCTTAGCTTTTGCTGAATCCTTTCCAACTAATTTTATCACATTGAGGCAGATTTTCCGGCATTCCTCCACAAGCATATTTATGTGTGAAGTCCTGGCTGTCAGCACGAGGGGTGTTCGGCCTTCGGCGAGATTGGCTGCGATATCTTCAATTATCAGATTGTTGCGATATTGGGAAGCGAGCAGTTCGTCGATTGCTGGATTATAATCATTGCCATCGGATTTCAATGGTCGGAGAGAGGTGAATCTGGGAATCAGTATCCGGTTGAAATCCTGTTGTGATTGCTGGGCATTGGAATTGGAAGAGTATCTTATATCGCCGCATTGCATGAAGATGATTGGCTGATGACCATCTTTCCGGATAGGCGTAGCCGTAAGGCCGTAAACATATTTTGCATTTACCTCCTTCAAAACTCTTTCGAAATTAATGGCCGGCGCATGATGACACTCATCCACAATCACCATTCCATATTCGCGTAGAAAAGGTTTTATCTCGTTGTCACCTATGCAAGATTGCAGCAGTGCGATATCTATTCTGCCGTTAAGTGAATTCTCTGTGGAAGATAGGCCTCCGTATTGTCTGAATTGCTTCCGGCGCCCACGACCTTTCACTTCTGCTGCGGGTTTGAAGTCAGTTGACAAATATTCTCCCAAACGATCACGCCACTGGTCAAGCAGCGCTTTGGTATGTAGTAAAATGAGGGTATTTACCTTCTTTTCTGCAATCAAAGCAGCTCCTATCACGGTCTTCCCGAAACCCGGGACGGCGAATAAGATACCGGAATTATGGCGAGTCAACGCCTTGACAGCATCTTGCT
>JAFLRW010000023.1:15059-15310 GCA_022511285.1 Duncaniella sp. | reverse complement strand
CAACAATTCACCATCTCGGCGCAGACCAACGCCCGCTACTATCAATCCTACTCCATCTCATTCCTTGACCCATGGTTCGGCGGAAAACGCCCCAATGCCTTCTCTGTATCAGCCTACTATAGCCGCCAGACCGGTGTCAACTCGTCGTATTATGGCGAACGCTATATGCAGAACTATTACAACTACGGGTATGGCTACGGATATGGATATGACAACTATGGTGGCTATGGAGGCTACGGAAGCGCCTATGA
>JAFLRW010000023.1:0-15049 GCA_022511285.1 Duncaniella sp. | reverse complement strand
CCCAACAAATATCTCCAGATGCTTGGCGTCAATGTCGGTTTCGGTAAGCGCTTGAGCTGGCCCGACGACTATTTCACCATCAATGCCGACCTTGGCTACACCTGGTATCACGTCAAAAACTGGGCCTACCTGCTCAATATGCAGAACGGTTCGTCAAATTCTTTGGTGCTCGGCTTGACCCTCGGCCGCAACTCTATTGACAACCCCCAATACACCCGTACAGGCTCTATGTTCTCGCTCAGCCTGCAGCTCACCCCGCCGGCATCGCTCTTCGGCAAAAAGGATTGGAAGAAACTCTCGCAGGAAAACACCGATGAGGCTCACCGCGAACTGTATCACTGGGTGGAATACTGGAAGCTCAAATTCCTGTCACGCACATACACCCCACTCAACAGTGCCGACAGCAAATACACGCTTGTGCTGATGACGCGTGCCGACTTCGGTCTGCTCGGCTCTTATAACCGTCACCTGCGCTCACCGTTTGAGACCTTCTATGTGGGTGGCGACGGTATGTCAGGCTCCTACACCTACGCACAGGAGACTATCGCTCTTCGCGGATACGATAATGGCCAGTTCACCCCCTACTATCAAGGCGGCGGACGTGCTTACACCCGATTCGGTCTTGAACTCCACTTCCCCTTCCTGCTCCAGCCCTCAACCACCATCTATGGCCTTGCCTTTGTGGAAGGCGGTAATGCCTGGAGCGATATTCGCGACTTCTCGCCATTCGACATCAAACGTTCCGCAGGCGTGGGAGCCCGCATCTTCCTCCCTATGGTGGGTATGATGGGTATTGACTGGGCCTACGGATTCGATAAGGTGCAAGGCACTCGCGGTGGTTCTCACTTCCACTTCATCCTCGGACAGGAGTTCTGACACCATCCTCTGTTAAACTTTTCGCTCGGTAATATGTCTATATAAACAAGTGTATCACTCCAACACAATATCAACCGAAATTATGAAACGGATAGTAATAGCTCTCTTAATTGCCCTCGGCTCCTGGGCCGGAGTTTCGGCTCAAAAGTTTGCTCTCGTGGATATGGACTATATTCTACAGTCAATCCCGAACTATGAAATGGCCAACGAGCAGCTAAATCAGCTCTCGCTCCGCTGGCAAAAGGAGGTGGAGGGAGTGGCCAAAGAGGCCGAGACCCTATACAAGAACTATCAAAATGAAATGGTGTTCCTCACTGACGACCAAAAGAAGAAAAAAGAGGAGGAGATTGTGGCCAAAGAAAAGAGTGCCGCTGAGCTCCGTCAGAAATACTTCGGCCCGGAGGGTGAGCTATATAAGAAACGCCAGTCGCTGATGAAGCCTATTCAAGAGGATGTCTACAATGCTGTCAAAAAAGTCTGCGAAGAGCGTGGCTACCAGTGTATCTTTGACCGGGCTTCCTCTGCCGACATCATTTTTGCATCCCCGCGCATAGATGTCTCCAACGAGGTGCTTGAAAAGTTAGGTTTTTCCAAATAATTTGACTATCTTTGCAGTTGCGTTGCGGCACAGGGCCATCTCAGTATGGCCAATCCGACGCTCTCTGAACATAATAACTCAAAAATCTATCTGAAATACAATGTTTAAAAGAATCCTTCTGGCAATAATGATTGCCTTCCCTATGACTCTCTTCGCTCAGAAGTTTGCTGTCATCAACACTCAGGGCCTCGTTGAGAGCCTCCCTGAATATAAGGAAGCTCAAGAGAAGCTCGAAACCGTAGCTAAGCAATATCAGGAGACATTTGATAAGCTCCGCGAAGAGTTTGGCAAAAAGTTTGAAGAATTCCAGGCGCTTGACGCCAACACCACCGAGACCATCAAGGAACTGCGCACCAAAGAGCTCCAGGAGCTTGACACCAAGATGCAGCAATTCCAGCAGACCGCCGCTCAGGATATTCAGCGCCAGCAGCAGCAACTGCTCGCGCCCATCCAGGAGAAGGTGTTGAAGGCCGTTCAGTCAGTTGGCTCCGAAGGTGGCTATACATTCGTATTCGAGGACGGTGTGCCCCTCTATGTTGGCGCTGACGTCACCGACATCACTGAGAGTGTAAAGGCTCGCCTTGCAAAATAATCTCTCCACGAATACCCTTTATTCAGAAAAAGAAGACAAAGGCGTTCAGTCTGCTCAGGCTGAGCGCCTTTTATCCAGACCTCATCGCCCGTGATTCGCATCAAGCGCATTGACACATTCATCCTGCAGAGCTTCCTGCCTCTGTTCGTGATGACGTTCTGCATCTGCCTTTTCATAGTGCTGATGCAGTTCCTCTGGCGATATATTGATGATATGGTGGGGAAAGGCCTGGGGATTGATGTGTTGGGCGAACTTTTTTTCTACGCAGCGATGACTATGGTGCCGATGGCGCTTCCGCTGGCCATTTTGCTCGCATCGCTGATGATTTTCGGAAATCTTGGTGAGAATTTTGAGCTGACAGCAATGAAGGCTTCGGGGATATCCCTGATTCGCACTATGGCTCCGCTGATTATTTTGATGGTATTCATTGCCGTCGGAGCGTTCTTTTTCCAGAACAATATGCTCCCCATTGCGCAGACCAAGATGTGGACTCTGCTCTATTCCGTCCGCCAAAAATCCCCGGAACTCGAAATTCCTGAAGGGGTGTTCTACGACCAGATTCCCGGCTACAACCTTTTCGTAGAGTCAAAAAACCGCGACTCCGGAATGCTCTACGATATGATGATTTATGATGTGTCACGCGGATTTGAGAACTCATCAATAATTCTTGCCGACTCAGGCAAGATGGCCATCACACCTGACAAGACTCGCCTTTTCCTGCAGCTGTGGGACGGCGAATCATTCGAGAACCTCAAGGATGTTGCCACCGGCATGAAGAATGTGCCCTACCGTCGGGAATCATTCTCCACCAAAGAGATTCTCGTAAAGTTTGACGCCAACTTCAACCGTATGGACGAAGAGGGAATCCGAAGCCAATACGTCGGGAAAAATATGGCCGAACTGCAAGCCACCATTGACTCCGTAGGGGCTATCACCGACTCTATGGCTATGGTCTACGGCAAAAACCTGCGCACTCAGCGCATACTCAGCACCGAGCCATACATTGCTGTGCGCCCCTCGCCTGACAGCGAGCCTGTGATGCAGCTCCACCCCGACGTTGAAGTGAAGCGACATATAAATATAGATTCCGTGTTCCGCGGAGCATCATCCGGCACAGAACTGCGCAATCTCAATCAAGCCTTAACCAAAGCCGAAAGGGCTCGCTCGGAATATGAATTCCGAGCGTTGCAGATGGCTGACCAACTCAAGACTGTGCGTCGCCACGCCATTGAGCTACAAAAGAAATTCACTCTCTCCTTTGCCTGCATCATCTTCTTCTTCATCGGCGCTCCGCTCGGCGCCATCATACGCAAGGGTGGACTCGGCACGCCCCTCGTCATCTCCGTGATTCTCTTCATCTTCTACTATATCATTGACAATATGGGCTATAAGATGGCGCGCGACGGCAAGCTACCCGTGTGGCAAGGAATGTGGCTAAGCGCCGCTGTCTTGCTGCCGCTCGGCATCTTCTTCACATACAAAGCGGTCAACGACTCCGATGTATTCAACAAGGACGTATATCTCAACTACTTCCGCCGTTTCTTCGGAGTCAACGAGGTGCGTCACCTTGAGCTCAAAGAGGTGGTGATGGAGGAGGTGGATTCCACCTTAGCCGTAGCTCGACTCGGAGAGCTCTGCCACAGCGTCCAAGGCTTCCTTGACACCAATCCCCCCCGACAGTCCTACATTGACTATTGGCTCCGCGGATTTGACCGCTCTGCCCTCAATGCCCTGCGGGAGGATATGGAGCAACTTGTGGAACACCTCTCCAATTCGCGGTCAAAGATTGTTATCAACACCTTGACGGAGCTCCCCGTGCTCCGTTCACTCTGGATTATACGCCCTTGCCGTGACCGGCGCATATCTTTGGCCTTGATTGCCCTATTCCCTATCGGTGTGCCTCTGTGGCTATACGGCAGGTATGAACAGCGCCTGTTGCGCAACTCCCTGACATCCGTCGGCATCGTGGCTGCACGACTTATCTCACTCTTCAACCCCGAAAACAATAACGCTCAAAATGGATAATATAAAGCTTGACCCCATAGCCGAGGCTATTGAAGATTTCCGCAACGGAAAGTTCGTTGTAGTAGTCGATGATGAGGACCGCGAAAACGAGGGCGACCTCATAATTGCGGCCGAGAAGGTGACCCCCGAGCACGTTAACTTTATGATTACGAATGCTCGCGGCGAGCTGTGTGCACCGCTCACCATCACTGACTGCCGGCGCCTGCGCCTCACCAATCAGGTGGCTGACAACACCTCAATGCTCGGCACTCCGTTCACCGTCACCGTCGACCTCCTCCCCGGCTGCACCACCGGAGTCTCGACCCACGACCGCGCGGCCACCATCAACGCTCTGGCCGATCCCTCGCGCTCGCCGGAGGATTTCGGACGCCCGGGCCACGTTCATCCCCTTTATGCTCAGGATGCAGGCGTGCTTCGCCGAGCAGGCCACACTGAAGCGGCCATCGACCTGGCTCGTCTGGCCGGACTGAACCCCGCAGCAGCCCTTATCGAAATTCTTAACCCGGACGGCACTATGGCCCGCCTCCCTCAGCTCAGATCCAAGGCCGATGAGTGGGGTCTCAAACTCATATCCATCCGCGACCTGATAGCCTATCGTCTGGCCACAGAGAGCCTCGTGGAGCAAGGTGTAGAGGTAGATATGCCCACTGCCTATGGCCACTTCCGCCTTATCCCCTTCCGTCAGAAAAGCAATGGCCTCGAACATATTGCACTCATCAAAGGCGACATATCCGACAATAGTCCTGTGTTAGTCCGAGTCCACTCCTCTTGTGCCACCGGCGACATATTCGCATCAAAACGTTGTGATTGCGGCGACCAACTCCATAAGGCTATGCAGATGATTGACCAGGAGGGGCGCGGCGTAGTCTTATACCTAAGCCAGGAGGGGCGCGGGATTGGTCTGATGGAAAAAATCAAAGCCTATAAACTCCAAGAAGAAGGGCTCGATACTGTCGACGCCAACCTCCACCTTGGCCACAAAGCCGACGAACGTGACTACGGAGTGGGCGCACAAATCCTGCGCAAAATCGGCGTAGAAAAAATGCGTCTGATTACTAACAACCCCGTCAAGCGCCGCGGCCTTGAGGGTTTCGGATTGCAAGTGATTGAGAACGTTCCCATCGAAATTGCGCCTAATCCTTACAACCGCCGTTATATGCTCACCAAACAGGAGCGTATGGGTCACTCTCTCCACATGAACGATTAATTCCGCTGTCGGCAGGCCGATTTATGCCGTAAAACACATTTTTCCTATTTGAGTTTGTCAAAGAATTCTGTATTTTTGCAAGTGTCATAATCTGTATGGCGCAGGCCTTGCTCTTATGACCTCAATCTTTCCCAACCATCTAAAACTTATCGTTATGGATATCAACAAACTTCTCAGTGCCCTCGAAGCTAAGCATCCGGGCGAAAACGAGTATTTGCAGGCTGTCAAGGAGGTGCTGCTCAGCGTAGAGGAGGTCTACAATGCTCATCCCGAGTTTGAGAAAGCTAAAATAATCGAGCGTATGGTCGAACCTGACCGCATAGTGACATTCCGTGTCACTTGGGTGGACGACCGCGGCGAAGTGCAAAACAATATAGGATATCGCGTGCAGTTTAACAATGCTATTGGTCCTTACAAAGGCGGCATCCGTTTCCACGCATCAGTCAACCTCTCAATTCTCAAATTCCTCGGCTTTGAGCAGACATTTAAGAATGCTCTTACCACCCTGCCAATGGGTGGCGCAAAAGGAGGCAGCGACTTCTCGCCGCGCGGCAAGAGCGATGCCGAGATTATGCGTTTCTGCCAGGCCTTCATTCTCGGCCTCTGGAAAAACCTTGGTCCTGATCGCGATGTGCCCGCAGGCGACATCGGCGTAGGCGGCAGAGAAGTGGGTTATATGTATGGAATGTACAAAAAGCTCGTCAACGAGTGCACCGGCACCTTTACCGGCAAAGGGCTTGACTTCGGAGGCTCTAAGATTCGTCCGGAGGCCACCGGCTTTGGCGCCCTCTACTTTGTGCAGTGTATGCTTGCCGAACTCGGGCAGGAAATCAAGGGTAAAACTGTAGGCATCTCCGGCTTCGGCAACGTGGCCTGGGGCGCCGCCCTCAAAGCCACTGAGCTTGGAGCCAAGGTGGTCACCATCTCAGGACCCGACGGATACATCTACGACCCCACCGGCATTTCGGGCGAGAAGATTGACTATATGCTCTATCTCCGAGCCACCGGCGAGGACATCGTAGCCCCCTATGCCGAGCAATACCCCGAAGCCACCTTCTATCCCGGCCGCAAACCCTGGGAACAGAAAGTTGACATAGCACTCCCTTGCGCCACCCAAAATGAAGTGGATGGTGACGACGCTCGCTCAATCGTTGAAAACGGCACTCTCCTCGTGGCCGAAGTCTCCAACATGGGATGCACTCCCGAGGCCATCGACACCTTCATTGCCGCCCGTATTCCGTATGGTCCCGGCAAGGCTGTCAATGCCGGAGGTGTGGCAACATCCGGCCTCGAAATGAGTCAAAACGCCGAGCATCTCCAGTGGAGTGCCGAAGAAGTGGACACCCGCCTCCACGAGATTATGCGCAACATCCACACTCAGTGCGTATCACACGGCACTGAGCCCGACGGCTACATCAACTATATGAAGGGCGCCAACATAGCAGGCTTTATGAAAGTGGCCAACGCTATGATGGGCCAGGGCATCATCTGATTCCACTTTTCATTACTCTATTAAGCAAGGGTTTGCCGTCAGAAAAAACATAATACGGCAAACCCTTGTTCAAATTATACTTTTTGCATCCAGGACTAAACACAACAGATGAAATACACTGAATTAGGTAACAGCGGAATAATGGCATCCCGCATTTGTGTCGGATGTATGTCATACGGCGTGCCCTCTGACGACTTTCTGCGCTGGACTCTTGATTATGAAACGAGCCGTGACATGATAAAGTTTGCCTTTGACCATGGGGTGAATTTTTTTGACACAGCCAACTGCTATTCCCACGGCACGAGCGAGGAATTTCTCGGTCGCGCCATCAGGGAGCTCGGCATAAAGCGCAGCGATGTTGTGATTGCCTCAAAGGTCTATTTCAACCAAGGCAAATTGCGCCCCGAAGCAATAAAGCGCGAAATCGAGGGAACATTAAGGCGCCTGTCGACAGATTATCTTGATCTGTATCAGATTCATCGTTTCGACTATTCCACTCCTATGGACGAAACTATGGCTGCCCTCCACAGCCTCATAAAAGATGGGAAAGTGAGAGCCATAGGAGCGTCGGCTATGTATGGCTATCAGTTTTACAATCTGCAAATGGTGGCTGAACGCAACGGCTTCACACCATTCTCAACGATGCAAAACCACTACAATTTGCTCTACCGCGAAGACGAGCGCGACCTAATCCCCGTCTGCAAGCAGATGGGTGTTTCACTCATCCCCTACTCTCCGCTTGCAAGCGGCCACCTGACCCGTCCTTCCTGGAACAGCGATAGTCCACGCAGCGCTACTGACCAGATGGCACGCAATAAATATGATTTCACTATGCAGCAGGATATGAAGATTGTTGAGCGTGTAGCTGATGTGGCCGGACAGCTGGGGGTTACTATGACTGAAGTGGCCCTTGCCTGGCAGTTTGCCAAAGGCGTAGCCGCCCCTATAGTAGGCGCCACAAAGCCGCATCACTTTGCAGATGCCATCAAATCTGTTGACCTGGAACTGACGGCCGAGGAGGTTGCTTATCTCGACGAGTTATATCTGCCTCACAAGGTGAAAGGAGCTCTCTCCGAAGGGCCTAATCCGCTTCCACCATTCATCAAG
This sequence comes from Duncaniella sp., assembly GCA_022511285.1. Lineage (GTDB taxonomy): Bacteria > Bacteroidota > Bacteroidia > Bacteroidales > Muribaculaceae > Duncaniella. The sequence goes on along the minus strand of JAFLRW010000023.1, from coordinate 7,152 downwards.
TAACTGCTGCTCGCCGCCGTGGGCACCGCCGGTTATTTTTTATTGCCGGACAACTTTAAGTTGATATGTGCAGGGGTCGGTTTAGGGGCCGTTATCGGCGTTTTCTTCCCGTTGACGCTGTTGGTGGTGTCATGGTTCGAGAATGTCCGTAGTTTCTGGGGCTGCCTCGGGGTCTGGTTCGTTTATGTTATCATCGAGGGGGTGGCGATGGCTTTGTTTGTCTGCGCCGTAAAGAATTTGATATTTTCAGTTTTTCGCCTGGACTTTCTGGTCACGTTGCTCTCGTTAGTGGTGGGGGTGACGGCTTTCTTTGCAGGAACCTGGATCGTCGTAGCTGCTTTCAACTTGAGTGCTTGGGTCGGCGTCGGAGTGTTGATATCGCTCTGTGGTGGCTTTGCCGGTTCGGGCGCCCCGGCCATAAGTTCTGAAGAGTTTATGGTGTCGGATGGGAGAGGTGGTTATCATTTTATAGTCGGTACGTCCGCCGGTAGTTATAAGATTGATACGGACGGCAATACTCTGCGCCGCCGTGCTGATGGAACTTACGAAAAAATTCATTGAAGACTATGAGCAATACGGAAAGACCCGCTTTTTTCAGCCCGCTCAATATCGCGGCGTTGATTTTTATCATTTTTACTGTTCATTTTGCTCTTAAATTCAATAGAAGCAGCCGAAACGCCGACTCTGACCGTTACGTGGAACTGCACAAAGGTCATGTGAACGACATTATGCGCGAAGCAAATATGTATGTTCCGTTTTCGTTAGAAAGCATCGACAGTCTTAGGTGTTACCAGGTGTCGTATGACAAGAGCGCGATTTTGTTTTACACCTATGCCAAGGATAACAGTTTAGAGTCGTTGAATGTCCGGACGCGCGAACAGGCTGAAGCTCTTGCCGATGATATCTATAATCAGTTTGTGATAGTAAATGCGTATAAGACCACCGAAAACCACGGCAAAAACGTGCTGTCCGAAATCGCGTCCGGCGGTTATCCGATTAAGATACGGCTTTACAGGATAAACAAGGATAGGAACATGGTTGACGAGGACCACGTTGTCGACGAGGTGACCATCAAGGCCGAGCAGTATATGAGCCGATGGGATGCCGCGCCAATGGCGGCCCCCGGGCAGAAGTAGCGGCCCAAGAGAATCAGCCACTTAGGATTATCCTAAATGGCTGATTGATTTATCATTATAACCAAAACTAAAGCGAAAAGACTATTGGGAAACCATCAGCGATAGTCGGCAAATCGCTCCTGGAGCTTCTTGCGGGCAAAGAAGATGCGGCTTTTGACAGTGCCGAGCGGTAGATTCATCTTCTGGGCTATTTCCTCATACTTATAGCCTGCCACGTGCATAGAGAAGGGTATGCGGTAATCGTCAGAAAACTCATTGATAGCATCTGTAATCTCACCGGCCGTAAATGAACCTTCGGGCGACTCAAAACCGGAGTCCTGCGAGATATTGAGATGATAGAGGTCTTCAGTCTGATCAACAACTGTGGCGCTACGTGCCACCCGACGATAGTTGTTGATGAAGATATTGCGCATTATAGTGAAGACCCATCCCTTAAAATTGGTATTCTCCGTGTATTTGCTCTCATTGTCAAGGGCTTTGAGTGTGGTGTCTTGAAGGAGATCATAGGCATTGTCACGGTTTGACGTGAGCATAAAAGCAAAGTTGAGCAGGTTTGACTGAAGGCTCATCAATTTAGCCTGAAATTCCTGGGATGCCATTTTGGAGTTTGATTTTTAAGAGTTAATGTATCTTGTTTGCTTTTGACGAGTCAAAATTACTGCTTTACGATAACAGCACGCACAATCACATTCAACAAAAATTCAATTTGATACAAAAATTTTTTAATCTCCCGTATATATTATTGACACACAACCATTTAACCCCAATACAAAATTGTTACAGGATTGTTACAATTCTGAAAATTGTTACAATTAGTGACATATCGACATACAATAACCATATTACATAGGGGGGGTAGACAACCAATCAGCGCCCTCAACCTACTAAAGGATTAAGGGCGCTGATTGCGTAAAAAGCGATAATGGATTATTTACGCTTTGACTTGCGAGTCTTGGCAGAAGCCGTTCGTTTCTTTGTCGACTTGCGAGCCACCGTCTGTGTTTTTGGATTATTCCGTTTCTCAAATGAGTAGACATCCTTGTGAGGCACACCGTTCTCAAAATCGAATATGTTGGCCGGATTGATGGGAACACCAAGATAACGGGCCTCGAAATGGAGGTGGGGGCCTGTAGAGCGGCCGGTGTTACCGCCGAGAGCTATCGGCTCGCCTGCCTTTACAACTTGATTTGGCTTCACAAGGAAGCGGCTGAGATGGCCGTAAACGGTTTCAAGCCCGTTAGGATGGCGCACCACCACATAATATCCGTAGCCGCGCCCCTCATACTTAGTAAGACGCACCTTACCGGAGAAGGCCGCGCGCACGGTGTCGCCCACCTGAAGCTTCAGGTCAATGCCGTAGTGCATGCGGCGGAAACGCGAGCGATAGCCATAGTTGGAGGTCACATATCCGGGAACAGGAGCCACATATTCGCTAACATCTATATCGTGGCGCTCGGGGATTGTCACTAAGTTGCCATAAGGATTGACTGACTGCGAATCCCAAAATTCGGCAAAAGTCTCGGATTCCATTGAAGCCTCCTCGCGATTCTTGACATCATTGAATAGAATCGAGTTGTTTTCAATCTTAAACGGATTGACTGAGGGGCTCTGATTTGCGATTAGCAGGTTGTGTTGCTGAGAGTGTTCGGCAGGAAGACGGCGCTGAGCCTGAGCGGTGAATCCGGTCAGCAGCAGAGCGACGGCGGAGAGAAGTATCTGTGTTTTCTTGAACATTTCAGTTTTTTATTGTGTGAGGAGGGATAGTTTTTAACACTTATTTAGATTGGTATTAAATCTGTCTCAAAATTAGTCATTCTGAGCCTTTTACGCAAATCTTCCAACCCCCACCTATATACATGAGTCTGTAATGCAGTCCTATTCAAAATGTTTCTTATTGATTTTCAATCAATTAACCAATAATGTAAAATAAAGCTAAAAAAACACAACATGATTTCACACTTTGTTGACACTGTGAAAATGTGTTAATTTTTGTATTTTTAAGCCACGGTATTTTAACAATTCATCGAGTATAGACCTCCGTTGACGAGAGTTTTCGCATAGGGTTAATGAGCATAACCGGACGAGAATACCGATAAATGCGTGTCTAAAACTTCTGTTTTAAGGTCTGCCGCATCCAAAATAGAGTGAAAGATAATATCGTTGTTCCGATGAAAAGGCGCATTGCTCTTCAGATTAGCCACTTTATCCGGATAAAGCTCCTTATATTTATCTGAGTACCAGAAGAAACAGGCCGGATTAAATACATATTGGGAATGCTGATTATGGAGATACAGTCCATCTTCTCCTAAATTCTCACCGTGGTCTGAGATATAAATCAAGATTGCATTTCTATCTCTAAGCAATGAGATAACATTTGCAACAAAATCATCTGTGGCAAGAATGGTATTGTCATACGAATTATTCAGCTGTTCAATGCTCAATTCTGAGAGAATACGGCTATCCACTTCTGGCTTATATACAGCAAAATCAGCCGGATAGCTTAAATTGTAGACCCAGTGTGATCCCATAGTGTGGACTATCAGCAAGTGAGGGGCCGAAGCCGGCTTTTTCAGAAATCGCTCTATCATTGGGAGCATATCCCGGTCATGGACTGCCATAAAGTTATGAGTGGTCCATCCCGGAGATATAAGCACTGTTGAGTCTGTTTCACTCATAAAATAGGCATACGTAGAATTCTTGTCCTGATTAGACACCCAGTAGCTATTATATCCCGCTTTTTTAAACAACGGAATGAACGACTCTTCGCTATAGGCCCTATCCTCATAGATGGTATCAGCGCGGGTGAGAATCTGAGGTATATTCTGATGAGTGGCACTCTGATGAGTGTGGATATGCGGATATGCAACTACAGAGCTGTCTTTCTCAAGATTTGGAGTAGTCGGTCTGTGGTATCCGTTAATGCTCAAATGGTCAGCCCGCAATGACTCTCCAAGCAGAAGAATCACATCAGGCAACTCGCTTCCCGCGGTGACATCAACATCAACGAATGAATTTCTCTCCTTACTGATTTCTTTTCGATTGTTAAGATAATCTTTAAATGCGTAGTAGAAGCAGTAAGGCATCCGGTGGGACACGGCATCAAAAAACCTGTGGACAAACAACACCGGTGTGCAAACTATCAGAAGGTTAACGACAAGAAAGATCCACGGGCTGCCAACTTTGACGTATTTCCATCTATATGCGACAATCAATCCTGAAAGCACCAATGACAGTAAGATAACCAGCACCAACAGACCGCTGACTAAAGTCAGCCATATACTCACATTATTGACCATCATCAATTCTATATTGGCGGCAGACAATGCCACTCCGAGAGTGAGATGGAAATAACCAAGCACAGAAGACAGAACCACCAGCACCGGAAAGGTGATTGCAAAAACCACACGATGCAATGACATCACCCCAATAACTCCGGCAGCCGAGACTGCAACAACCATAGCCTGGGCAAACAGTGTGGCAAATCCTCTCAGCCCTGAAAAAGGATTATCACAGAAATCAATAGTGGTAAAAACCGCCGCATACAGAACGGCCACTACTATCCAAAACAGCCACAAAGAGCAGCTCGGCAAATGGTGTTTTCTCATTACATTCTATCTTTATGCCAAATTATGGAATAAAAGTAGATATAATTATTGAAACAGCAAAATTTAAAGCTGTCAGGACCAGGGCTTTGTTTTATGTTTTACAACATGTTAGCTAAAAACAAAGAGGATGCTCATTTTGAAGTGAACTCTCTTGATTATGATTATTAAACGAGATTAATTAGCAATAATCCTCCAGAACATCTCCTCCCGTCCATTCTCGGCCAAGTGATATTGCGAAATATTTCTGTGCCCCTTCCTCTGAGGAAAAGGTCCGAATACTTTTATGGATGAAACACCCATCTGTAAATGTCACCTCAGCAAGTGCAAAATTTGCAATTCCGGAAATTTTTGTAATAACAGCGAGATGGCTTTTATCTTCGGCTATAGCCGCATCATATATAGGCTGTTCACTCCATTGGTTACGAGTAAATATAGACCCTTTTTTAAGATTGGAAAGATAGTCCATTAATGGTGTGCTTGATAATTCCAATGGAATCAGAGGAAATTCCGATGGTGTTTTCCAATCCATTTGCTTGGCTCCTTGGGTCAACGAATCCTTTAGATTGAGTCTTTTTTCTTCACTTTCACGCTTAATTTCTGCAATCTCTTCCCCGCGTTGTTTTTTTGATTTGTCATTGAATTGTTTTTGGGGACTGCTTTGCAAGGGGTTATATATCCAGTCTCCAATTCCTTTTCCTGAAGAACTATTCACCTTAGAATCACGTAAAGTCCACTCATCAATACGTTTTTTGCAAGCAATTGCCTGTTCTTTTGTTACAGTCTTCATCCAACTTATGCTTGGAGGCAAAGCTTTCGTTCTAAGGATTGATGGATCTTTGATAAATGCCTCTATACTTCCACAGAGATATATGATTTTCTTGCGTGTAGCTTCATTCATTAAGGCGTTTTCTAAACGAGTTAACCATCGCAGATTCTCCGGACGATTGTTGCATCGATTTGTGTCTATGTGGTCAACTACCATATGCGGATGTGGTTCCGGTCCGTGAAAAGCAGTACATACTACTTGATGAACTCGAATATTTCCTGTATGAATCATATACCCATTAGAGAGATTCTTTGTACCGAACGTCCATACATTGTCCTTCTCGCTGGCTCGGCATCCATTCTTAGGAAGACGACATATCGCTCCATTATCCCTTACCTTGTAAACACGATTCTTGTACACACACTGCACCTCGCAGTCGAATATATCTATTAAATTCTGCTGGTTCATATTATTACTCCTTGAGGATTATTGGGAATTAAGTCAATATGGGCATCAAGAATTACGCAAATACGAGATAAAATATCTACGCCTGTAGAATATTTTCCCTGTTCTATACGAGATAGATTTGCAGCATCAATACCTGTTAAAATAGCCAGATCCCGGGCTTCCATCTTCTTTGCTTCCCTGAGTTCTCTGATTTTTTTTCCAATGCGTTCACGTTCGCTTTGTCTGTTACCTGGATTCACACCCTGGGATGGAACTGCATTAAGACTAAATTCCCGACTGATGCGATTAATCATTTTCTCTTTGTCATCAGAAAAATTCCGATCAAAGATAAATTCAACCAAGTGTAGAACGTAGTTTTTATATTCTTCACTGTCGTATTTGGCCAAATCTGACCAAATTTTAAAAATTTCTCCATCCGGAGTTTGGACCTCAACTTCACGTTCATTGAGGATTTGTGCACGCGACTTTGTCGGAATGTCCAAGAATTTCTTTAAATTCTTATTCATTATATGAAGCCGTATTTATAAGTGTTGCCGCCACTTTTAAAATTTAATTATGCTGCAAAATTAGTGAAAAATTGATTAATTGGCAAATTTGCCAATTAATCAATAATAATTTAACCTTTTTTAACACACCATATTGGTTTATCGTAGTTTTAGGTTTGATATTTTGTGTGTTTATCGAAGTAATACAATGAGATCGAAGATGTACAACCCCTCGCGGGGCATGTTATTGTTGGCTATTCCTACCCCCGACATCGACTGTTCGTCGCTTAATACCTCGGCCTTAGGCGAGTGCTAACTATCTTGAGCCGCGCCGAGGCTCCTCAACTATTCAGCCAAATGCCAACTATTTTGATGCGGTGGCCCTATATCAGAGCCAAAAGTCTTGCATTATATGCAAATAAAGAGTATCTTTGCGTAAGAGTCAACACTCTAATTCATCACATTACTAACAATCTGATATTATGAAAACATTTTTAACAGTGACAATGCTATCACTAAGCATCACAGCTACAGCAATCGGGCCATATCGTGCCGTGGTGGCCGCTGATGGATCGGGCGATTATACGACCGTCAGCGAAGCCATAGCCGCTGCTCCCGAAGGACTCACTCATCCTTGGCCCATACTGATTAAGAGCGGCGACTATGATGAACTGATAGAAATCCCGGAAACA
>JAFLRW010000229.1 GCA_022511285.1 Duncaniella sp. | reverse complement strand
TGTATCTGAGCGTATGGCATAGCTCCCGAATCGAACCAGACGTCAATCAAGTCAAGTTCACGAGTTAGCACGTTGCCCGTCTCTGATACAAGTTTGATGTCATCTACATACGGACGGTGCAGGTCTATTTTATCATAGTTTGCCTTATCATAATTGCCCGGCTCGAATCCGAGGTCACGATAAGGATTGCTCTTCATATATCCGGCCTCCACTGCGCGGTCCATCTCTTTGTAGAGTTGCTCCACGCTTTGGATGCACATTTCCTCTTTGGCATCCTCCGTGCGCCATATCGGGAGCGGAGTTCCCCAGTAGCGCGAGCGCGAGAGGTTCCAGTCCTGCAGGTTTTCGAGCCACTTTCCGAATCGGCCCGAGCCTGTCGATGCCGGCGTCCATTTGATGGTCTCATTCAACTCCATCAGCCGCTCGCGGGCAGAGGTGGTGCGGATAAACCACGAATCGAGAGGATAATAAAGCACAGGCTTGTCCGTGCGCCAGCAGTGGGGATAGGAGTGGACATGCTTCTCCACACGAAACGCCTGTCCGTCACGCTTCATCTCCACCGAGAGTGTCACGTTCAGGTCCTCAGCCTCCTTGTCGGTGCCGGGATTAAACCACGTCTCATAGTCAGGCTTGACAAATGCCCCGGCATAATCGGAATACAGGTCTGTGTTCACACACTTCTCCACAAACTCCGGAGCAAGGTCGGCAATAGTGTAATACTTTCCTTGCAAGTCAACCATCGGACGTGTCTCGCCACGCAGATTTATCATAAAAAGCGAGGGGATGTCAGCAAGGCGAGCCACCTTGGCATCGTCGGCACCAAACGTGGGGGCGATATGCACAATGCCGGTGCCGTCTGTCGTAGTGACATAGTCGCCGGGGATTACTCGGAAGGCTGCATCCTCAATCTCCACAAAACTATCCGTGCCCACTTTAAAGCACTTGTCGGCATGAGCGGCAGCATATTCAGTCACATATTCCGGAGCAAGGTCATCTACTTTCGCAACAGGGCGCACCCACGGCATCAACTGGCGGTAGTGCAGTCCCACCAATTCCGACCCCTGCCACGAGCCAACGATTCGATAAGGAAGCACCTTATCGCCGGGCGTAAAGGTCATTTCCGCCTCAGCGCCTTCCGGCTTAAAATAGCTGCCCACACACTCGCGGGCCATAACGGCTGATATTTTCTCTCCGGTGTAGGGATTAAAGGTCTGCACACACACATATTCAATCTTCGGGCCCACACAGAGTGCCGTATTCGAAGGGAGGGTCCACGGAGTGGTGGTCCAGGCCAGCACCACAGGCTTGCCCCACGCCGTCATCTCCTCCTTAGGATCGAGAATATCAAAAATGGCTGTGGCTGTCGTGTCCTTCACATCGCGGTAACACCCCTCCTGATTCAGCTCGTGTGAACTCAGGCCGGTGCCTGCTGCCGGCGAATAAGGCTGAATGGTATAACCCTTATACAGATACCCTTTTTTGTAAAGCTCGCCGAGGAGCCACCACACAGTCTCTATATAACGGTTGTCGTATGTGATATATGCATTGGGCATATCAACCCAATAGCCCATGCGACGTGTGAGGTCCTCCCATTCGTTGGTAAACTTCATCACCTCGCGACGGCAGGCCGCATTATACTCGTCGACAGAGATTTTCTTGCCTATATCCTCCTTTGTGATGCCGAGATTCTTCTCCACGCCAAGCTCCACAGGCAGGCCGTGTGTATCCCAACCGGCCTTACGGTTCACCTGATACCCCTTCATTGTCTTATAGCGACAGAAGAGGTCTTTGATAGTGCGTGCAAGCATGTGGTGGATACCGGGTTTGCCGTTAGCTGAAGGCGGACCCTCATAAAACACATACGAAGGACACCCTTCGCGCTCACTCACAGTGTGGTGAAACACATCTTCTGCATCCCACAGCTTCAGGACTTCATCATTGATTTCAGGCAAGTTAAGCCCGGTGTATTCATTAAATCTCTTGGACATTATTGTATACTGTAAAATTTTACGCAAAGGTAGTAAAACTCAATGAGGAAAGCAACTTTTTTTGGCCCGGAACAGAGCAACCGCATCAAAATTAAGCTTGATATCAAGGCAAGATACCCGGAGGTGTTGCACTCTTACCATCACTAATCGGCATTATCGCACCATTTTGGCTGCATCGACTCCGCCGCCCGCCGCTCCGCCCGGAATGGAGCCTTCGGCCGCCCCGTCGACTATGACGATGACTACAACCCCCTCGACGCTTACTGTGTAGACTGACCTGCGGGGTAGATTGCGAATTTTTTGATGCGGTTGCCCTGCTCCAATAAGAAGTGTGCCGGACTTTTTCCTGTATTTGAATTTTATTCTAAAAATTCTTGCGCAAGTGTGGATTTGTTATTAATTTTGTCGGTGCAGACCG
>JAFLRW010000228.1 GCA_022511285.1 Duncaniella sp. | reverse complement strand
GGCATTGAATTTAAAATAATCTCATAATATTGACAATGGAGCAGGACTACGACAAGATTATCGATGAGAAAGTGCAACACGTGTATGACGTGATGGCATCCCGCATCACAGCTGACGAGATGGTAAAACTCCGCGAAGCGTTCAATCTTGCACGCGAGGCTCATAAGGAGCAGAAGCGTAAGACAGGAGAGCCCTACATCTTACATCCTATCGCTGTGGCTACGATAGCCGCAGAGGAACTGATGCTTGGGGCCAATCCGGTGATGGCCGCGTTTCTACACGATGTGGTAGAAGATAATAAGAACTACTCCATAGCCGATATTCAGGAGATGTTTGGCTCCGATGTGGCCTTCCTGGTGAGGGTTGTGACTAAGCAGAAGAAAGAAAAATATGTAGAGTCGCAGCAAGTGGACAATTATCGTCAGATGCTCAACTCGGTGGAATACGATATTAGAGCGTTGCTTGTCAAGCTGGCCGACCGTCTACACAACATGCGAACTCTCTCCTCTATGCCCCCCGACAAGCAGATGAAAATAGCCGGTGAGACTGACTATTTCTATGCTCCCCTAGCCAATAGGTTGGGACTCTATGGTGTGAAAATTGAACTTGAGAATCTCAGTCTGAAATTCCGTTGCCCCCACGAATATAAGGAACTCTCTGATCTCATAGCCCGCGACGAGGCCCATCAACGGGAGCGCCTTGCCCGATTTTCACAGCAGATACGCGACACTCTCACTACCGCGGGGATTGAGGCCGATGTCAATGTTGAATATAGGCTGCCTTGCAGTGTGTGGCGCAAAATGCGAAAATATGGCGATGATTTCAATCACTTGAAATATCGACATTTCACAAATGTTATTTTCACGACACCAAGTGGTGTCTCCGAAAAAACGATGGCTCTGCGCATCTACTCGGCCCTCACTGACAAATTTAAGGAAAAGCCGGGAGGAATCATCAACTATATTGACTCTCCAAAAGAGAACGGCTATCAGAGTTTCCATGTCAAGCTGCTTGCCGACTTTGGCCGATGGCAGGAGGTGCACATCTCGAGTGAGAGGATGATTCGCGACTCACAGTTAGGGTGTGTGGCTGATCGCACGGAAAACAATATTCAGCGCTGGATTGAAAAGTTTAAAGGGGTGCTTCGCGATCTGTCGCGCAACGGACGCGACGGGATTGACTTTATGGACAATGTTGTCGCTACATTCTATAACGACGATATTATGACCTTTACGCCAAAGGGGCGCCCCATTGTGTTGCCACAGCGATCCACAATACTCGATTTTGCCTACGAGGTGTATGCAGGATTGGGGGAGAAGGCTAAATATGCAAGAGTCAACGGCTTTCTTACGTCGATAAAGGAGCCGCTTCATCGTGGTGACGTGGTCGAGGTATTCACCGACCCGGATGCCACTCCGCAGCCCGACTGGCTTGACTCCGTTGTGACTTACAAGGCCAAAAAGGCTATCAGAGCCTATCTCGACAAACTCCCAAAACCGCAATATCAGCGATGTCCGTATTGCCATCCTATCCCCGGCGAGGAGGTGGTGGGCTTCAGGGGCGATGACGGAGAGGTGACGCTACACAAACGTGATTGCCAGGAACTGATTCGCCTTGCTTCGCGTCAGGGTGACGATATAGTTTCGGTTGATTTTAAGGACGATACCACACTCTATCCGGTTACGATTGCTGTCACAGCCGTTGACCGCTATCATCTTTTTATTGACCTTGTTGACTCGATTACCAACGATCTGCATCTGAATATGGATAGCTTCAACACACACACCACAGACTCGATAGTCACCTGCACTATTTCTTTGGCTGTTCATTCCTCTCAGGAACTTGAATCAATTATGAATCATATTTCCTCGATCAAAGGGGTTGACGAGGTGAAACGTCTTCCCGTCAAGGAGTCAGATTGATTGGCGAGTAGAATTATTTATAAAAATTGGAAAAATGAATAAACGAATCATCTTCATAGTGGTCATTATCCTCATCGCAGCGCTCGGAGTCTTTAAATATGAGTGGAGTGGGATATTTCTGTTTCAATTTATTGCCGGTTCTTTTGCCGCTCTGTTCATAATTGATCTGATCCGGTCGGTGATAAAAAGTTGGCACGCAAAAAAACTGACGCAGCGCGAATTTGGGGTCAAGTTGACTGCGCGATTTATGGTAATTTTATTACTCATAGGAACCATCAGCTATATCTATACGTTCCAATGGATTGGTGCAAACTATTTTGATGATAAAGACGCACAAATTCACCCTCAATTCGACAATACGGAGCTGATAATTAGGTCGTTGATGTCATCGCTTGACCTTTTTATGCTTGATATTGACGGCAACACTCTTGATAAACTCGGTGCATACCCGTGTCTGAAGAATTGGTTGATGGTTCAGGCAGGGTTGTCGTTCTTGTGTACGATTGCATTGTTGGTGAGCCTTGTGTATTCGCGTGCGAAGGCCTATGTTAAGTTGCATAAACTGACAAAGATAACTTCATCCAAGAATCA
>JAFLRW010000227.1 GCA_022511285.1 Duncaniella sp. | reverse complement strand
CATAGCTGTATAATTATTGGAGTGAACAGCGTGGATGAGCGAGCCGGCTCCGAGGAACAAGAGAGCCTTGAACATAGCGTGAGTGAAGAGGTGGAACATACCTGCCATATACCCGAGCCCCTCGTGGATAGGGTTGTTATTGCGTGCGCCCACACCGAGCGCCACCATCATAAAGGCTATCTGCGAGATGGTGGAGAAGGCAAGCACACGCTTTATGTCAATCTGTGTGCAGGCCACTACAGCAGCATAGAAAGCCGTAGCAGCACCTACAACCGTGACAAACGTTAATGCTGCGTCTTCAAGCATATAGAGCGGGAAGAGGCGTGCCACAAGATAGACACCGGCCACCACCATTGTGGCTGCGTGGATAAGTGCCGAGACAGGTGTGGGACCCTCCATTGCATCGGGGAGCCATATATGAAGCGGAAGCATTGCCGACTTACCCATACCACCTGTGAAGATGAGCACTAACGCCCAAGTGAGGCAGGATGCCCCCAGAAATGTAGCACCGCCGAAATCTGCCAACACCTGCTGAGGATTAAGCGTCATCGGCAGGAAGTCAAGATGCTGAGTATTGAAGCTCAGAATCAAGATGCCTATAAGGAACCCGAGGTCGGCAAAGCGTGTAGTGATAAATGCCTTTTTGGCGGCAGCCACAGCCGAGGGAAGAGTGTAGAAGAATCCGATGAGCAGGAACGATGACGCACCCACAAGCTCCCAGAAGATATACATCTGGAAAATGTTTGTGGCCACAACCAATCCGAGCATCGAGAATGAGAAAAGCGACAGGAAAGCATAGTAGCGCTGAAAGCCCTTCTCCCCTTTCATATAGCCGAGAGAGTAGAGATGTACCATAAATGAGATTGTTGGTATCACCACAAGCATCAAGGCTGCTATGGGGTCGATGAGGAAGCCGATATTGATGGCAAGATTGGGTGTAAACTGTAGCCAGGTCATATTAAACACCTCGTAAGGGAGGCGTACATGAGTGGCCGAATCTATAAAAAGAGGGTTGCCCGTAAACCAGTATGTGTAAGCCGTATAATAGCTAAGCACGAGGACAGTGCCCATACCGAGTGTGCCGAGCACACCGGCAAGTTTGTGGCTCATTTTCATTCCGAGGAGTCCCAATAAAAGGAACATAAAGAACGGTATGGCCAGGATTAGGACGGGTATTGTGATATCCATTGTTGAAATGTGTCTCTCTGTCTGTGTGATTAGTGTTTCATTTTAGCTGCGTCGCTCACATCTATATCCTTGCTGACTCTGAAGATATTGATGATGATAGCAATTGCGAGTGCGGTCTCAGCGGCGGCAATAGCTATGCCAAATAGGGTAAACATCCATCCGTCCATTGAATGTGGAAAGAGGAAACGATTGAAGACCACAAAGTTGATGTCGACGGCATTAAGCATCAGCTCGAGCGAGACGAGCATTGCTATCATATTGCGGCGTGTGAGAAAACCGTAGACACCGCAACAGAACATTATCAGGGCCGGGGCAAGATAATATATCATTGAAATTTCCATAATTGAGAGTCTCTCTTATAGCGGATTTTGAGGAATTATCGTTTACGAGCAATGACCACACCGCCAATTATGCAGGCAAGGAGCAGAATGCTGATAGCCTCAAAGGGGAGCAGATATTGCTCATGGCCTGTGCCAAGCAATGCACGGCCAATGGTGTGCATATCGGCATTATTCATCTCCGGAGCAGACACAAAGATGTCAGATGTGCGCGAACAGAGCGCCCAACCTGCGGCAACGGCAGCAGCCAATGCACCGAGCAGGCCGAGTGTCTGCTTGTTAGACTCCAGACGGGCGGCATTGTCGCCCGGACGTGTGGTAAGGAGGATGGCAAAGACAAAAAGCACCACAATGCCTCCGGCATATACGGCTATCTGCACTGTGCCGAGAAACTCATAGTCAAGTTTGAAATAGAGGGCTGCTGTTGCAAATAGCACGAAGAGGAGATAAGTGGCGGCGCGGAGTATCTTGCGCGTGGTGACGGTCAGTACCGAGAAGATGACTATCGAAAGGGCGATAATCCAATAACAAATTATACTTCCTACTGATTCCATATATTATTTTATGTGGATAAATCGGCTTAAAACAGGAGAGCTAACAAAGAGATCAGTCCTGGCCATTAGCTTTAAGCGCCTTGGCTCTCAGCACGGCGATGAGTTTAGCTTTCTTTTCGGGGTCGTTGGCGAGCCGCTCAAGCGCCTTGCGTCCGTTTTCATCAATCGGAAAATCATATTCTTCCGTCTGCTGTGCCGTGACAGCCTTAGCGGCTTCTGCTTTAGCGGCTTTCTCAGCCTCAAACTTTGCCCGTTGCTCAGGCGTGGGCTCCGGTTCCGGTTTCTCAGGGAGATAATTGAGCTGTTTGACAAGCTTTGAGCGAGTGAACACCGACTGTTCAAAATCATTGCTGAAGTCAAGAGCGTCTGTGGGACAGTTGACCACACATAGCTGACAGAAGGTGCAGGAGCCCAAGTCGTAGATATACTTGTCAAGTTTTTTCTTCTTTTTACCATCCCAAGTTTCCACGGTTTTGCCGTGGAGAGTAATAGTTCCGTTG
>JAFLRW010000226.1 GCA_022511285.1 Duncaniella sp. | reverse complement strand
CCCGGCTACGATGATGACGACGACTACAACCCCCTCGACGCTTACTGTGTAGACTGATGACAGTCGAAAGCAATCTTTGTGTCGGTTGCGTAAAATAAGTTTCTTTTGCGAAAAATATATTTTTTCGCTACCTTTGCACCCTGTAAATCTATTGTCTCACTTATCTTCACCGATTTGGACCCGGACCCTTTACCTGCTACATCCCTTCTGCTTGACATTCTACAGACGTCGCTGCCCTGCTCAATACCTCCAATGGACGGAGCGCAGATAACTGTACTCCTGCTCGCTCTTCTTGCTCTGTTTGTCTCCGGTTTTGTCTCCGGTAGCGAGATTGCTTTCTTCTCGCTGACTCCGGTGCAATGCGACGAACTTGAGGAGGATGCATCCGGACAGCGTGTGCTCAGGCTCCTTGAGAAGCCTGACCGTTTGCTTGCCACTATCTTGATTGCCAACAATCTGGTCAATGTAACTATCGTGGTGCTTTGCAACTTTGCTCTCGGCCCGATTTTCGAGGGAATGAGCGCTCTGCTCAGTTTCATTTTGCAGACTGTAATTCTCACCTTCCTGATATTGCTCTTCGGTGAGATTCTTCCTAAGTTGTATGCCAATTCTGATAATAAGCAGTGGGCTAAGATGGCTGTCGGGCCTCTGAGTGTGGCCGTTAAGATTTTCTATCCCCTGTCATCCATCCTTGTGAAGAGTTCTGTCATAGTGAATAAGGTGGTGACTAAGAAGGAGGTGGCCGTGACGGCCGACGATCTCTCTCAGGCTCTCGAGATAGCTGAGGGCGTAGATGATTCTCAGAGCAAGGATATGCTTGAGGGTATCCTGAAGTTTGGAGATACGACTGCATCGGAGGTGATGACACCACGAGTGGATGTCACCGGTCTCGATGTTGAGCTCTCTTTCGACGAGGTGATGCAGGTGGTGATAGAGAGCGGTTTTGCCCGTCTCCCTGTCTTCGAAGGCTCTATGGACAATATCAAGGGGGTGTTATATTCCCGTGACCTGCTCCCTTATGTGGGTAAGAAGGATGCTTCTGATGTTCGCTGGCAGGACCTGATGCGTGAGCCCTATTTTGTGCCCGAATCAAGAATGATTGACGATTTGCTCGAGGATTTCCGCTCCCGACGTGTCCACCTTGCAATAGTTATTGATGAATATGGAGGCACTCAAGGTATTGTCTCGCTTGAAGATGTGCTCGAAGAGATTGTCGGTGATATTGACGACGAATATGATGAGGTGGAGAAGACATATCGTCGCCTTCCGGACGGCTCTTTTATGTTTGAGGGAAAGACTCTCCTCAACGATTTCTTCAGAATCACTGACCTCAATGAGGATGCGTTTGCCGCCGTCACTGAGGATTGTGAGACGCTGGCCGGTATGCTGCTGGCTATAAAAGGCGATTTTCCTAAGGAGAAGGAGTCTATTGCCTACGATCGTTGCCGGTTCCTTGTGCTCGCGGTGCGGGACCATCGCATCGTTAATGTGCGTGTCAAGGTGCTGGAGGCTTCGCCGGACGATTCTAACGTCTGACCCGCTGATGAGAGGGCTGATTGCATTTCTTTGGCTTCTGATTCTCGTCGGATGTTCCGGTGGC
The DNA here is from genome assembly GCA_022511285.1 of Duncaniella sp. Classification (GTDB taxonomy): domain Bacteria; phylum Bacteroidota; class Bacteroidia; order Bacteroidales; family Muribaculaceae; genus Duncaniella. Next base: position 1,022 of record JAFLRW010000226.1, on the reverse strand, counting down.
GAAAGCCGTCCTGTGCCGCTGCCGCGTGCTTATCCACGTATTGATATCCCTGATTCTGCTTATCGCTCGATTGATTCTCTCCCGGTAGAGTTGGCGGTTAATGCAGGTGCGGTGTGCAGCATAAGAGAGCGTGATGGCGGTTGGTGGATTGATATTTCATATCCCGGATTTACTAAAGGGCGCTTTTATCTCTCGCTCCTTTATGCATCCCCTCAGAATTTGCACCTGATGGTGGATAATCGCACTGAGCGGATGGCGCTCAACCTCGGTGGCGCTTGGTCTGAGCAGATTGACCTGCAATCAACGGGAGGTTGGGATTGTCGGCTGCTTGTCAGCAGCGAGGCACACGCGGCGCCTGTGCAGATGATAGCTGTTGGCGATGGAATGATGCTCTCCGGAGGGTTCTACACCGAGCTCCCTTCGTCTGTGCCGCTCGATTCCGTAAGGCCGGTTTTCGATGCCGCCAAGCGTGATATGCTCACTATGCTCAAGAATCTCAAATGATACGATATTTTTACTCCATCGTTGCTGCTCACCTCCACGCCTCGCGGCGCGAGGCTGAGATTGAGGCGGTGAGGCGTGTCGTTGAGATGGCGTTCGGGCCGCAGGCCGTTTTGCACCACACTCCTGCAGGGGTGCCGTTTATTCCGGACCTTGTGGGACTGAGTTTCTCGATTACTCACAGCAAGGAAGAGTGCATCCTTGCTCTCACTGACGAGGGGTCGATTGGAATAGACACTGAATTGGCCCGCCCGCAGTTGGAGAGGGTGAAGAGCCGATTTATTAATGATTGCGATGATATCCTTCCCGGATTAGAAGGGCTGCTGCAGGCCTGGACGGTGAAGGAGGCTGTCTATAAAGCGGCCTTGATTCCGGGTCTGGCTTTGAATGAGATAATTATTCTGTCCGGGAGGCGACGCGCTGAGGCACGAGGGCAGGAGTTCAGAATAGAATATCCCACACTGACCCCGCACAGGGTGACGGCCGTGGCTATCAAGACGCAGTGATTAGGCGTCCTGTTC
>JAFLRW010000225.1 GCA_022511285.1 Duncaniella sp. | reverse complement strand
CAGTGATAGGCAACTATCCTTACAACATATCCTCGCAAATCTTTTTCCACATTCTCGACTATCGCACCCACTGCCGAGTGTGCTCCGGGATGCTTCAGCGCGAGGTGGCCGAGCGGCTTGCCGCTCCGGCCGGGACGAAGGCACGCGGGATATTGAGTGTGCTGCTGCAAGCGTGGTATGACGTGGAGTATCTCTTTACGGTTCCTCCCTCAGTGTTCAATCCCCCGCCCAAGGTGCAGAGCGGCGTCATCATAATGCGCCGCAACGAGCGCACCACCCTCGGATGTGATGAAAAAGCATTTAAGACGGTGGTCAAGACCGCCTTCGGGCAGCGTCGCAAGACCTTGCGCAACTCCCTGCGTCCGCTCCTCGCTCCGGGAGCCACCCTCCCCGACTCACCGCTGATGGCCCTGCGCCCTGAGCAGCTCACAGTAGACGACTTCATTCAACTCACCCTCATGCTACGTCCGTGATGAAAGAATTTACCCCTGAATACATAGAGCATCTCCACTCCATCATCGAGCAACACAATGAGGATGAGGCTCGGAGCGAACTCGCTGACCTCCACCCCGCGGATATCGCCGACCTGTATCGCGACCTTGACATCGACGATGCCGAGTATCTCTACAAACTGCTCGACCAGGAGACTCAGGCCGACGTGCTTATGGAGCTTGACGAGGATGAGCGCTCCAAGCTCCTCTCCAAGATGGATGTGGTTGACATTGCCAAGCAGATTGAACACCTTGACACTGACGACGCCGTCGACATCATCCAGGAGCTCGACGAGGATGATCGCGATCGAATCCTCTCCCACATTGACGACGTGGAGCAGGCGGGCGACATTATTGACCTCCTCCAGTATGACGAAGACACCGCCGGCGGCCTGATGGGCACCGAGATGATTGTGGTCAACGAGAACTGGAGTATGCCCGAGTGCATCCGCCAGATGCGTATGCAAGCCGAGGATATGGACGAGGTCTACTATGTCTACGTTGTCGACAACGAAGACCGTCTGCGCGGCACACTTCCGCTCAAGAAACTCATCACCCACCCCTCCATATCCAAAATCAAACACGTTATGGAGACCGACCCCGTCGCCGTAAAGGCCGATACGCCTATTGATGAAGTGGCCCTCGACTTTGAGAAATATGACCTTGTGGCGATGCCTGTGATTGATTCTATCGGACGCCTGTTGGGGCGCATCACTGTCGACGACGTGATGGATAAGGTGCGCGACCTCTCCGAACGCGACTATCAATTGGCATCAGGTCTCTCCGGCGACGTAGACGGCGACGACAAACTCCTCGCCCAGACGAAAGCCCGTCTCCCCTGGCTGCTCATAGGGATGGTGGGAGGCCTGTGCAATTCGCTCATTCTCGGCCGCTTCGAAGGGGGCTTTGCCTTAGATCCCGCACTCGCCCTCTTCATCCCTCTCATTGGCGGCACGGGAGGTAATGTCGGCACACAATCGTCGGCCATCGTGGTCCAGGGCCTTGCAAACGGTTCATTAGACGTCAAGAAATCAGCCTCGCAACTTCTCAAAGAGCTTGGCGTGGGTCTGCTCAACGGCTCGATAATAGCCCTGTTGGTATTTATCTATAATTATCTCACCATAGGCTCCGGCCACCTGGCCACCACCTATGCCGTGTCGCTTTCACTCTTCTGTGTGGTGATGTTTGCCTCTGTGTTCGGGACCTTTGTGCCCCTTACCCTCGAGAAGCTCAAAATCGACCCCGCACTTGCCACAGGCCCCTTTATCTCCATCACCAACGACATCATCGGCATGGTCATCTATATGCTCATCTCCAACTGGCTCCTCGCCCTTTTCCATGTAGTGTAGCCACCCGGGAGGAGAGCACTAAGAGCCACTCTCCCTCCGGATGCATGTGCCTCATACTATAAGGGGATGGGTTGTGAGCGAGAGCAGAGGGGTGTCGGAGAGGGAGTCGCCATAGCCCCAGGTCTCGCACTCCCTGAGGCCGGGTATGGCAGAGAGCGTGCGGGTCACTTTTTCGGCACCATGACAGTTGGGAGTGGCGAATCGGCCCGTAAGACAACCGTCGGGCCCAATCTCTACTTCGGTGCCGATTACCTTGTCTATGCCTGCGCCCAGCGCCCACGGCTTTACCCAATCAGCCGGGCTGGCTGTGACTATGACGGTGCTATGTCCCTGCTGCTGATGTTGGCGCAGCTTCCGGACGATATCATCGCGCAGGTCAGTGTCAATCTTCGCGGCAAAGGCTCGGCATTTTTCCTGCCATTCTCTCTGCGACCAGCCCCTGTAAAGGTGGCCGAAGAGAGTCTCTTTAGCTTTCCCTCCGGGGATTATGCGAAGTTTCCAGCCTATGATGTGTGGCAATGAGCGCACAGCGGCAATCAGCAGCCTGCGAGTGCCCGCGGCAAAGCGCCCGAAGGTGAGAAACGAATCGTGGCGCGTGAGGGTGCCGTCAAAATCAAACAGAGCGATTTTGTCTGTCATAGATAGATGATAGCTATGAATGTGAGCAGCCACCCGACTATTGTGACTTGAATGACGCGGTCGTTGAGCAGAATGGCGGTGGGACTGCCGCTGCGACGGTCAACGATGGTGACCTGAAGGTAGCGCAGAAGTCCGGCAAGCACAAACAC
>JAFLRW010000224.1 GCA_022511285.1 Duncaniella sp. | reverse complement strand
TGACTTCTTGAGGCGAAGCCCCCACTGATTCCAAAACAGTCATTGCCACTCCGGCTTTTGTATAGAGCGCTGTGGTTTTAAATGTCTTGAAAAGAATTGAGGCAGGCACGAAATAAGTCATATTGGTGTAGAAAGTAATTACCGGTTTTCTGCCCGATAACAAGTCTCTTTCAAAATTTTCAGGTATCAGGAAAAATCCAAAAATATCCCCCTTCTGCATAAGATGCCTTGCTTCAGTGTAGCTGTTGCATGATTCTTTAAGGTCAACCATTTGCATACCACCGAGATTCTGGGTTACATTGCGTGAAAGAGAAGAGCCATCTTTATCAATCATAGCAGCGGGAACTTTCGAGGGCAGTCCTTCCTGCATAAGGCTTGTAAGAAGCATGAAGCAGAACAAAGGCAATATGAAGAAAGCGACCCAATAAATAGGTCTTCTCACCAATTGGAGAACGCTTCTTATGAATATTGCCTTCATAATAGGGATTGGGGATGAGGGGTTGGGTATTGGGTATTGGGTATTGGGTATTAAGATGGGGGATGGATAGGGTTGATTACTTATGGTTTTCGAGGATTACTGACATACCCGGGCGCAGATTTTCTATCTTTTCAGTCGGTCTTGCCTTAACCTGGAAAGTGCGGGCATCATAATCTCCGGTTGACTTTGTGGCCTGCCAGTTGGCATAAGTGCCCAAATCTTTAATGTAGAATACTTTTGCATCAGTCACGATATCCAAAGCCGGGATACGAATTTTCAAAACGGTGCCCGTGGTGATATCCTTTAAAAGGGTTTCCCTTACATTGAACACCACCCAATGGTCGTCTTTCTGCAATGACATAATCGGGGCGCCGGTTGCCACAAGTTCAGAAACATTAGGATAGATTTCTGTTATCTCTCCGTCGTAAGGAGCCACGAGGTATTGATCCTCAAGAAGAGCGGTCACCTCGTTTACTCCCCCTTTAGCCACATTCACCATAGCAGCGGCCGCCTCTTTGTCTTCTTTTTGAGCCCCTGCCTTTGCCAGAGAATATTGACTTTCCGCAGCTGCCACACCCGCAGTAGCAGCCTGATAGGCCGCCTTAGCTTCATCGCGTTTCTGTTCACTGATCACTCCTTTTGCATATAAAGCTTCCATACGGTCGTAGGTTTTCTTGGCAATACCTTCAGCCGCAAGAGCCTGTTGCCAAAGTTCATAAGCAGCTTTAACAATCTGAGATCGTGTTCCGGCATCCACTTTGGCGTTGGCAGCCTGTGCAGCACTTTCCATAGCTTCAGCCTGACCCAAACGGGCATCTATCAAAGAGGAATGAATGTGAACCAAGGTATCACCTTTCTTCACCCTGTCGCCTTCCTCTACAAAAATTTCTTCCACACGACCGGGAAGTTTACCTGAAATTCTAATTTCTGTGGCATCGGCCTGCCCTTGCACTGTGTAGGGACCTTGTTTTATAACGAGAAAACCGAGGATAGCGAGTCCGGCCAATATAAGGATCACCACAACAATAGTGAGAATAAGCATTCGGTCTTTGGCCGACACAGCTTCTTCATTGTTTTGAGGATTGGAGAGAGGGGTGGAAGTATTATGAGATTCCATAATGAGAAATTTTCATTTTCAAAGATTCAATTTTCCATTCGGATTAAAAATATATCAATAAGGCATATCGCCAAGCACTTTGGAGAGATATGTGTTAGCCAGTCTTATACCGATTTCGGCATCGATTTTTTCTGAATTAGCACCGAGCCAAGCCGTCTGCGCAGCCAAGACATCACTTGTGGTGAGAACACCCTCCTTGAAACCTATTTGAGCCTGATAAAGATTTTCATCGGCCTTCTTTAAGTTAAGGGACGCCATTTTGAAAGTTTTTTCAGCCTCGTCGAGAGAAAATTGAGCTTGACTTACCTGAAGTTGCACCTTTTCTTCGAGGTCTTCCAAAAGGAGTCGTTGGGCTGTGGTGTTAGATTTTGCTGCCTTATATCTTTTGTAATCGCCGCCCCAATGCCATATAGGAACCTGCAGCATAGCACCGACACTGAAACCGCCACCGAATCTTTTCTTAAAACCATCGATAACGTTCGGATTTGAGAATTCATAAGCTCCAACTACCGCTATTTTAGGCAATAGTTCCGACAACGATAACTTTTCCCGACTTTTGAGGAGGTTGATAGTCTGGCGTATTATTTCGAGGTCTTGACGACGTGAATATACATCTTCGATATTCACATCGCGGCCGGAGGATTGTGGGGTCGCTTGGGGGAGATTCTCATCCGAGAGTTCCATTTGAGTATTAGGAGGTAGCCCACAAATCTGAGCAAGAGCCATACGGGAAAGTGTAAGCCCGTTATCTACCTTTACCAAAGCAATATTAGCCTCGTTGACCCTTACTTCCACCGAAAGCAGATCGCTTTTAGTCGCCACACCTTCCTCAAGCATGATTCTGACATTATTGCAAAGTGAATCCGTGAGAGCAACGAAACTTTCGGCAAGTTTTTTCTTTTCTCTCAGAGATACCACAGTCCAATAAGCTTCGTCAACGGAATAGATGATTTCTTGAGCCACGTTGTTGCTCATGGCAGAGGCAATTTTTTCGCCGAATCCGGCAATTTGATTGAGCGCCCTTAACTGGCCGCCCATATACACAGGCTGAGTCAGAGTAAAAGCTCCAGCAAAAACATTATGAATGTCGT
>JAFLRW010000223.1 GCA_022511285.1 Duncaniella sp. | reverse complement strand
ATCACCGATACGGCCGACGCCGTTGAAGGCACATTTTCGCGTTACACTTCGATGGTGGCAGCCTCGCTGTGTGCTCTCGGACTAAATGCTTCGGACAATGCTCGAAACGACATTTTGGTGGATGGACGCAAGGTGTCGGGCAACGCCTACCTTCATCTGCCGGGAGGACGAAGCATAGTGCACGGAACTATGCTCTATGACTGCGACCCCTCTATGATGGCAGGAGCGCTCACTCCGTCAGCCTCAAAACTGCAGAGCCACGGAGTGCAGTCAGTGAGGTCGCGCATCACCACTCTGCATCAGCATCTTCCGGAGCTTACCATCAATGACCTGCGAGCTCATCTGATGAAAACCATCCCCGACGAAGCCCCCTATACGCTGACCCCGTCAGATCTACAAGAGATAGAGACAATCGAGATTCCATATCATTCCCCTGAATGGCTGCGAGGCAACGACCCTTGTGGAACGCTCTGCGTAGAGGGACGTATTGATGGTGTAGGCGAGGTTGACGTGTGGATTACCACTCGTCACGGGCTGATTAAGACCGTGGAAATGCGTGGAGATTATCTTGAGACAGGCAATGCCTCGGCCGCTGTGGCTGCCGCTCTCTCGGGAGTGACCTTTAGTCGTGAAGCGGTAGCCGAAGCGCTCAATAGGATAAATATTCCGACTCTAATCCCCGGGCTGACGGCAGCAGAGCTGACGGACCGATTGTTCAGAAACTAATCATACCTTATCTATAAATTCAATGGAAAACCTTAAACTAACCCCGCTTCACTCTCGACACATAGAGCTCGGCGCACTGATGAGCCCTTTTGCGGAGTATGATATGCCGATACAATATAAAGGTATTATTGAGGAGCATAACGCTGTGCGCTCGGCTTGTGGAATATTTGATGTGTCACATATGGGCGAGGTGCTTGTGCGCGGCATTGAGGCGGAATTATTTGTCAATCGCCTGTTCACCAACGATATCACCGCCATATCTGATGGCAAAATCCTCTACGGAATGATGTGCTACCGCCACGGAGGAGTGGTGGACGACCTTTTGGTCTATCGCCGCTCACGCACGGAATTTCTCTTGGTGATAAATGCAGCTAATATAGCAAAAGACCTCAACTGGATTCGAGCGAACGCCGCAGGCTATGCCGTGGTGGTTGACGACATGAGCGGCCATTATGCCCAAATAGCTCTCCAGGGACCTGAGACAGAGAGTATGATGCGCGATGTGGTTGGTATGGATTTGGCCGATATGGCATTCTACACATTTGCCGATATGCAATACGAAGGTGCTGATATCATCGTCAGCCGCACAGGATATACAGGCGAGGATGGCTTTGAAATCTACGGTCCTGCAGAGGTCATAGCAACTCTGTGGGATAAGTTTATGGCTTCGGGCCGTGTTGAGCCTTGCGGTTTAGGGTGCAGAGACACGCTCCGTTTCGAAGTGGGCCTTCCGCTTTACGGCGACGAACTCTCAGATGATATTTCGCCCCTTGAGGCCGGCTTGGAATATTTTGTTAAACTGGATAAGCCTGATATGTTCCTCGGGTGTCGTGCGCTCACTGCCCAAAAGGAAGAGGGGATTAAACGCCGCCTGGTGGGACTTGAACTTGCCGACAAGGCTATTCCCCGCCACGGATACGAGGTGGTCAACGAGGCAGATGAGGTAGTTGGAGTAATCACCACAGGCTATAGAGGCATCTCGGTGGACAAGAGCATTGCCATGGCTATTGTTGACACAGAATATTCTGCCGTGGGGACGCAACTTAAAGTCCGCATCCGTCGCAAGACCTATCCGGCCACTATTGTGTCAAAGAAATTCTATAAGAAGTCGTATAAAAAATCATAATCACTTATTCACTATCATATTCTTTGCGTTATGAAAACTTATTATTCTTCTACTCACGAATATATCCGCGTTGATGGCAACATCGGCTTTATCGGCATCACTGACTACGCACAGAAATCTCTCGGCAATATCGTTTATGTTGATATGCCTGATATTGACGACGAGGTGGTGGCCGGTGAAGATTTTGGCGCCGTGGAGAGTGTCAAAGCTGCAAGCGACCTTATTGCCCCGGCAAGCGGCTCTGTGATTGAGATCAACGAGGCTTTAGTGGATAATCCGCGACTGCTCAACGAAAATCCCGTAGAACAATGGATTATAAAGATTGAGCTCGCTGATGCCTCACAACTCTCTGAACTCATGACAGAGGAAGAATATCTCAGCAAACTTTAAGGATTCAATATGACCACATACATACCACACACCGATGCCGATGTGGCATTAATGCTGGCCAAATGCGGTGTTGAGAAGATTGACGAACTTTTTGCCGACATTCCGCCACAGATGAGGCTCAAGCACGATTATGAGCTCCACGAGTCAATGTCGGAGAATGAGGTGAGGGAGTATTTCGAGCACCTCGCTTCGCGTTGCACACAGTTGGTGTGCTACGCCGGAGCAGGATGGTATGACCACTACTCGCCTGCAGCCATCAATGCACTGGTATCGCGTTCGGAGTTTCTCACGGCTTATACCCCTTATCAACCGGAAGTATCGCAAGGCACTCTCAGATACATCTACGAGTATCAGACTATGATGTGTGAGCTCACAGGGCTTGATGTGTCCAATGCATCAATGTATGACGGTGCCACAGCATTGGCCGAGGCAATGATGATGTGTGTG
>JAFLRW010000222.1 GCA_022511285.1 Duncaniella sp. | reverse complement strand
ACCCACAGAGATATAGTCGACCCCACACTCGCCATACTCGCGAAGGGTGTCGATGGTGATTCCGCCTGACGACTCTATCTCCACCCGGCCATTGATGAGCTCCACGGCCCGGCGAGTGCGCTCGGGAGTGAAATTGTCGAGCATGATGCGGTCCACTCCGGCATCGAGGGCTTGGAGTATCTCATCAGTGTTGCGCACCTCAAGTTCAATCTTCAGCTCCTTGCCCCGTTCACGGCAGTAAGCCTTGGCAGCAGCAACCGCCTGTGGAATGCCGCCGGCAAAGTCAACGTGATTGTCCTTAATGAGAATCATATCAAACAGTCCGATGCGATGATTGGAGCCACCGCCAATACGAACAGCCTCCTTTTCAAGCATACGAAGGCCGGGGGTGGTCTTGCGGGTGTCGAGCACCTTGGCCTTAAGGCCGGCAAGACGGCTCTGATAACGGGCGGTCTGTGTGGCAATGCCGCTCATGCGCTGCATGATATTGAGCATCACGCGCTCGGTCTGCAACAGAGACTGCACCCTGCCTTCCACCTCGAAAGCAATATCGCCGGGCTTGACGCGGGCCCCGTCGTCGATGAACACTGTCATCTTCAGTTCGGGGTCAAACTTCTCAAATACACGGCGCGCCATGTCCACACCGGCGAGGATGCCTTCCTCTTTGATGATAAGTTGCTGCACTCCACGCTCGTCGGCCGGAATGGTGCTGAGGGTGGTGTGGTCGCCGTCGCCCACATCTTCGGCAAAGGCCAGTGTGAGCAGGTCGTCGATGAGTTGGTCTTTGGTTTTCATAATAGATTATGTGAAAAATTCGTTATTCTATAAATATCAAAAAATCATATCAGCCCGTGAAGATAATCATTTTAGCAGTGGGCAAGACTGCCACCCGATATATAGCCGAGGCCACAGATGAGTTTGTGCGCAGAGCCTCACGCTACGCTCCGGTTGAGTTTATCACCCTTCCTGACATCCGTTCGGGCCGCGGCATAAGCGAGGAGACACAGAAAACCAAGGAGGGGAAGAGTATCCTTGAGGCCCTTCAGCCGGGCGACCTTGTGACGCTGCTCGACGAGCACGGCTCCGAACTTACGTCACGGCAATTCTCGGCCGAAATAGAACGCGCTATGACGAGCGGACTCAAACGGATGGTCTTCATAATCGGCGGTCCTTATGGCTTTTCTGACGAAGTCTATGCCCGGGCAGACCGAAAACTGTCGCTATCACGGATGACATTCACCCACGAGATGGTCCGCCTGTTTTTCGCCGAACAGGTCTACAGGGCAATGACCATAATGCGCGGCGAACCTTACCATCACGATTAGACCAAAATAAGCAGCACGGTGATCACTATCAAGGCCAGGACCGTATATAGAGCAAAACTGCGGGCCATCACGCTCCGCCAGCCCGAATGTCGGGGCGACATCCAGGTGTAGAGCGCAGAGGCAAAAACTCCGAACAGGAGCGCCGAGAGATACCAATAGAGCGGATTGCCCATACGCCTCAGAGCTTCGAGCCTTTCACTCCACCTTTCACACCGCCGGAGAGAGCAAAGATGTTGCGGTCATAGCTCACAATCTTCTGCCCCTGCTCGCGCTTACGCTTGAGAGCAAGGCGCACTAAGCGATCCATCAGCTCGGTGAACGGGATGCCCGTGGCTTCCCACAAGTAGAAGGAAAGTGACCCCGGGATGGTGTTGATTTCATTGACATAGATATTGCCGTTGTCGCCATCGAGGATAAAGTCAATGCGACTCACGCCGTGACATCCAAGCACACGGAAAGTCTCGCCGGCAAGGAAACGGATGCGCTTGGTGACATCCTCGGGAAGATCGGCCGGAATGCGTTTCTGTGAAGCCTGCATCCCCTTGGCCCCCTTGGTGCCACCCATGTATTTATCCTCGTATGAGAGAATCTCGGCGCTCTTGATAGGCTCCTCAAGCACCGATGACTGATATTCATCGCAGTCGCCCAACACAGAGCAGTTAATCTCCTGGATGCTGTCAACCATATGCTCCACAATGAGGCGCGACGAATATTTCTCGGCCTCATTAACCTTCTCAATCAGCTGACTGCGATCTGCGGCACGCCCTATGCCCACACTTGAACCAAGATTGGAGGGCTTGACTATCACGGGATATCCAATCTTATCCTCAATGCGCGATATCAGCTCATCGCGCTTGGAGAACCACTCCTTGTCAGTGAACCACACAAAATCAATCACCGGCACACCACACTCACGAAGAATCATCTTCATAGTGATTTTATCCATGCCGTTGGCACTCGCCAGCGTGTTGCATCCGGCATAGGGAATACCGATTGTTTCGAGCACACCTTCAAAGATGCCGTCCTCCACATTGGAGCCGTGGAGCACAGGAATCACAACATCAAGGCGCGTAAGGACATTGGAACCGAAAAGCGGCTTCTTGACCTTGTAAAGATTGTAATCACCATAAGAGGGCTCCATGTAGACCTGCACACATTTCTCAAGCAGCGATGTGAGGTCCTTATAGTTACCAATATCCATAAGAGCCTCACCGGTGTAGTAACGGCCCTGTTTGGATATGTAGACGGGTGTGACATCATATTTGTCGCGGTCAATGGCCGCCATAGCCTGCGAGGCTGAAATTACGGAAATCTCGTGTTCGGTGGAACGCCCGCCGAAGAAAACTCCGATGTTTGTCTTCATTTCTTAAATATTATT
>JAFLRW010000221.1 GCA_022511285.1 Duncaniella sp. | reverse complement strand
AAGACAACAAACATCCCTTTGCCATCAGTCTGCCGCTCAGTGTGACGGAAGATTGGGGCCGCCACTTCATCCACCCCAGCGGCGAGGGGGTGGAAATAGGGACCTCACACCCACACTTTGACCGATGGGTGGAGTCGAAAGGGGAAGAGCATTCAGATTGGTATCTCCATCCGGCCGAATAATCGCATGGCCCGCTCACGGCCATAGAATCACCGTGTCACCTAAATAATATATAGCAACCAGATAAATAACCGATTATGCCGACAACGCCATATATCCACTCCCTGATGGAGTTTCTCGACAAGAGCCCGGTCAACTTCTATGCCGTAAAGACGGTGTCGGAGCTGCTTGACGAATCCGGATTTATCCGCCTTGACGCATCGGCGCCGTGGGCCTTGAGCCCGGGCGGTCGTTACTATATAGTGAAAAATCAGAGCGCCATCTTCCCGTTTGTGGTGGGCACCGGAGACGCCTCGCGCGGATTTCATATCATATCGGCTCATTCCGACTCACCGACCCTGCGCGTGAAGCCCTCACCGGAGATGGCCACAGACGGCGGAGTGGTGAAGCTCAATGTGGAAGTGTATGGCGGCCCGATACTCTACACGTGGTTTGACCGTCCGCTCTCCTTGGCCGGACGTGTGGCGCTTCGCACGTCGGACCCCTTGCATCCGCGGATGGAGCTGCTGCGCTTTGACCGCCCCCTGCTCACCATCCCCCACTTGGCCATCCACTTCAATCGCACCGTCAACGACGGCAACCGTATCTCCCCGCAGAAGGATATGCTCCCTGTAATCGGCATAGTGAGAGAGCAGGCAGAGGCCGGCGGGCTGCTGCTCCGGCTCATATCCGAAGCAATGGGGTGTGATGCGGGAGATATCCTTGACTTTGATTTATCGCTCTACGACACCACCCCCGCCGGCCTTGTCGGGATGAACGAAGAATTTATCTGCTCGGGGCGTCTTGATGACCTGAGTATGGTTCACGCCGCCGTCACCTCACTGATAGCATCGGCAGACACCCCGTCGGCCCATACCCGCGTGGCTGCCATATTTGACAATGAGGAGACCGGCTCGGGCACCAAGCAGGGAGCAGCCTCGCCGGTGTTGCGCGACCTGTTGCGTCGTGTGGTCAGCGGCCTTGGGGGCACGGAGGAGGACTATCTTCGCGCGGTAGAGGACTCGTTTATGGTGTCGGCTGACAATGCCCATGCCTATCATCCCAACTATGGAGAGAAGTATGACCCCACGAATCACCCCGTGCCCGGCGGCGGCCCCGTGATAAAAATCAATGCGCGGTGTAAGTATATGACCGATGGGGAGACGGCCGCCGTGTTCCGCGGCATCTGCGATAAGGCCGGAGTGCCAAGTCAATACTTTGTGAATCATAGCGATGTGGCCGGCGGGTCGACCTTGGGAAATATCCTCACATCGCAGATACCGCTTCGCGGTGTGGATGTCGGAGAGGCCATCTGGGCTATGCATTCAGTGCGAGAGACCGCCTCAGTGGCCGACCACGACTATACCATCCGCGCCTTCAGAGCGTTCTATGAAATGTAGGCGGAGGGATAAGTGAAAGATGGTTAATAATCTGAAAAATAGTGTTAAAATTTTCGGAGTAAAATAGGGTTAACATTGTTAATTGCCCCTATCTTATTATCTTTGCAGACAGAAAGTCACGGAGGAGGCTCTGAGAGCTTCCTCCGGTCGTATTATAAATGATAGGAAATGATTGATAAGCGAGCAGTAGAGGCCATAGTGGCTTCGGCCATCGAAGGCACTGACGCATACATAGTGGAAATCAGCGTCAGCGCAGAGAATGACATAGTGGTAGAGATAGACTCCGCCACGGGAGTTGACCTTGACTTCTGCAGCGATGTGAGCCGGCGCATCAACGACACCCTTGACCGCGACAAAGAAGACTACTCCTTAGAGGTGGGGTCGTCGTCACTGTCAGCGCCATTTAAGGTGGTGCAGCAGTATGAGAAGCATATAGGGGACAGCGTAGATGTGGTGACCGGAGACAACAGGAAGCTATGCGGCGTATTGACAGCCGTGGATGCGAGCGACGGGACCTTCACCGTAGAGGTGATGCGCAAGGTGAAAGAGCCCGGCGAGAAGCGGCCACGCATGGTTGCCGTCGCAGAGAGTCTGAAGATGTCCGAGTGTCGCAGTGTGAGCTATCACTTTGACTTCAAATAATCGAAAATTGACGCCGACAACAGAAAATTAATAGAAAAAATAACATAAAATAGATATGGCTAAGAAAGAGGAAGCGCCCAATATGGTGGCGAGTTTCGCTGAATTTAAAGAGCTTAAAAATATTGACAAGACCACGATGGTCAGTGTGCTTGAAGAATCGTTTCGCAACGTTCTTGCCAAGATGTTTGAGACCGACGAGAATCTTGATGTCATCATGAATCCCGACAAGGGGGACGTGCAGATATTCCAGAATCTTGAGGTTGTAGAGGATGGCACGGTGACGAATCCGAATCTTCAAATCTCCCTCTCGGACGCCCGTGCGGACGATGACCCGGATGTGGAGATAGGGGAGGAGCATACGAAAGAGATATTCTTTGCCGACTTCGGTCGTCGCGCCATCCTCAATCTGCGCCAGACCCTTCAGTCAAAGATACTTGACCTTCAGAAAGATGCTATCTACACAAAATTCATGGAGCTTGAGGGTCAGCTTGTGAGCGGCGAGGTGTATCAG
>JAFLRW010000220.1 GCA_022511285.1 Duncaniella sp. | reverse complement strand
ACACGCTGTATGCTTTGGGTTGTGATGCTCTTAATAATCGAGCCATAGAGACTCTGTGTAAGTTTAAGGGCATTGACCCACGACGGAGCACTCTGTCGGTGGTGTGTGCCGACATCTCTATGGCGAGCGAATATGCTCGAATCGACAATGAGGCTTTCCGTATATTGCATCGCAATCTGCCGGGTCCGTTCACATTTATCCTCCCGGCTGCCTCTACCCTGCCCAAGGTGTTCAAAGGCCGTCGCACAGTGGGTATTCGCATTCCTGACTCTACGATAGCCTGTGCCATAGCAGAAAGGCTCGGACATCCACTGCTCTCAACCTCGATAACGGCTGATTACGACTCCTCGGATCCGACTGAACTGATTCATGAGTATGGGAGCATAGCTTCGTTATTTATTGATGGCGGTGCTACCGACGGCACCCCCTCGGCAATTATTGACATTACTGATAGTAGAGCTCCGGAGATAGTCCGCGAGGGTAAAATAGAATTGCAATGAAAGTCTGTCGCATCACCTCCGACGAATATGCCGCCCTTTTCAAGGCTCCGTCACACCTCTATAACAGTGTGGCATTTAATCTGTTGAACGCTCCGAAGTGTGATGACCTGCACTTTCTCTCAATCGTTGATGATAATGGCAAGGTGCGTTTCGGCATCATTCTTGGTGAACGTGCCGGTGTGCTCAAATCACCCTTCTCAGCTCCGTTTGGAGGATTGGAGGCTAACTCAACACAGCGCACAAGCCACTATCTTGACGCGGTGGAGTCCCTCAGAGCCTATGGCGCTCTGCTTAATAAGAATATTATCATTACATTGCCCCCTTTTGTTCGCTCCGACTCCCATCTCTCCAAAACTCTTACATCCATCTGCTCTACAGGCGGACACATTGACTATATCGACTATAACTTTCATTATCCTCTGGCTCAGTTTAAAGATTATATGTCGGGGTTGCGGGCTAATGCGCGCCGCAATCTTAAGGCCTCGCTTCGGAACGGTTTTGAATTTCATAGCATTGACAGTGCTGACTCCGCCACTATAAGTGAGATTTACAGAATAGTCCACACCAACCACACATCATTGGGCTATCCTGTGCATATGTCACTTGACGATATTATAGCCACATCGCGGATTATACCGATAGATTTCTTTATTGTCACTCGTGAGGGGCACGGCATAGCATCGGCCATAATCTATCGTCCTGCCGACGGCATAGCTCAGCTTATATACTGGGGCGATTTGCCCGAGGCGCGACCGCTCCGCCCGATGGATTTCCTCGCCTTTAAGGTGATGGAATATTATTACAATCAGGGGCTTGCCATCTACGATCTCGGCCCGTCGTCGTCCGACGGCATCCCCGCCCTCGGCCTTTGCGACTTCAAAGAAGGCCTCGGTTGCATCGCCACTCCGAAATACACACTGGAGGTGTGATTGGTGTTGCCAATATAGGGAAATAGAACAAAAGAGATGTGTGAAAAAATTTGCTAAATATATATAAATAATTGTTAAATATAAGCGGGGGGGGTAAATTAGATTGCGATATATTATCTTTGTGGTAAAAATAATAACAATTATATATATCGTAATGAGAAAGTTGCTTATTGGAGCGGTTGCATTGCTCGTTGTCCTCCCTGTGTTTGCCATTGACTATTTATACATTCATGGCAGAGTCAAATCGGCGTTAACTAAATATGATTTGACAGGAGCGAGGGTGATTCTGTATGATTCGCTCGGGGAGCCGGCCGACACTTGCATAGCAAATACAACCTTCTCGGTAAGTCAAGGTGTGGCAGATACGCTTGCCACTTTCGGATTTGTAGTGCCTCACCGCGACAGCACATATATAATGGATGTGGAGTATCCCGGCTACTCTACGCAGACTGTTACGTTTGAGGTAAGCAAACTTGGCAAAAAGGAATCTCGCCGTGCCATCCCATTTATTTTTATGCAACGTGCGCCACGACAGCTCGGTGAGGTGACGGTGACAGCCTCGAAAATTAAGTTTTACAACAAAGGAGACACAGTGGTGTTTAATGCCGATGCTTTTCAGCTGGCTGAGGGGTCGATGCTCGACGGACTTATCTCGATGCTCCCCGGAGTGGAGCTTCAGGAGGGTGGCAATATACTTTTCAACGGCGAGCATGTGGAGTCGTTGCTGCTCAATGGCCGGCAATTTCTCGATGGTAATAATCAGCTGATGCTCGAAAATATAGCCGCTTATACTGTGAAAAACGTGGAGGTCTATAAAGGTCAGACCGACAGAGAAAAATGGATTGGCGACACCCTTTCGCCGCGTCACCTCACAATGGATGTGAAACTCAAAAAAGAGTATAACAACGGTCTGATATTAAATGCCCAAGGCGGATATGGCACTGATGGCCGTTATAACGGGCGCTTGTTCGCGTCGTGGTTCTCCTACACCACCAATGTCACTCTGCTTGCCAATGCCAATAATCTCAACGACAACCGCAAGCCCGGCAAGAGCGACACTTGGACCCCCGAGCGCCTTCCGTCAGGCACTAAACAATACAAAATGGGAGCAGCCAACTATAATTACAAGAATGTCGATGAAACGCTCTCGGCTAACGGACATATCACGTATGAAGAGACTCGCAATCTCAATGCACGCACTATGGCCCGCACAAATTTCCTCACCGGCGGCGACACGTATGATAATAGTTTTGACCGCTCCCGCACCAAGGATATGAAGCTTGAGACTCGTCACTATTTCAATTCATAC
>JAFLRW010000022.1 GCA_022511285.1 Duncaniella sp. | reverse complement strand
ACCTCTTTCTTAGCTTCCTCAGCCTCCTCGCGGCGACCTTCTTTCATCAGCCGTCCGATGGAGTCTGACTTCTTTTTAAGCTCGGCGGCAAGCGTGTCGGCCTGAAATTGCAGGCTCTTGCGGCGGTCGTCAAAGTCGATAACATCGTTCACGCCCTGCTTGCCGTCAAACCCTTTCACGGCAAGGCGAGCTATCACCCCTTCGGGGTTTTCTTTTATCTGTTGAAGAGTAAGCATCTATTTATCAGTATATTCTGTGTGTATTAAACCGATTCATGCAAGGAGTTCCTTCACTTTGGCAGAGATTACGCGGCCGTCGGCGCGACCGGCAAGCGCCTTCGAGGCCACCCCCATCACCTTGCCCATCTCTTTTGGTGATGTGGCGCCGGTTTCGGCAATGATGCGGCGCAGTTCGGCCTCAAGCTCCTCGTCTGTGAGCTGCTTGGGGAGATACTCCTCAATGACAGCCATCTCGGCAAGCTCGTTGTCGCGGAGGTCCATACGATTCTGCTGCTCATATATAGCGGCAGTCTCGCCACGCTGTTTAGCCATCTTGGCGAGAATCTTTATTGCGGCATCATCGCTAAGAGTGCCGTCGGCACCCTTAGCGGTTTTGGCCTCGATAAATTCCTTTTTTATGCCTCGGAGAGTCTCAAGGCGCACCTTCTCGCGTGCGAGCATCGCGGCCTTGATGTCGGCAGATATTTTATCAAACAAATCCATGTTCTGTGTGTGTGCTGAATGGTTGTGGCTTTAATTACCAGATGATTACACGCTCAGCTTCGGGGCGATACATCGGGTCGGCTTCGGTGATTGAGAATGCTTCGAAGAAGGGAGCGATGTTGCGCAGAGTCACATTGACACGGTTGCGGCCCAGAGAGTGGACATCGCCTGTGGTGAGTGACTGAATCTCAGCTTCGCGGATGTTGTTGCCCCAGAGGTTGGCGTAGTTCATATAGAACACCTGTTCGGGGGTGAAGCCGTCTATCTTGGCCTCTTCCGACTTCACATCGACACCTTTCTTCTCCTGCGAGTCGAGGAACGCCGTCATAGCCACACGGAGGCCACCCTGGTCAGCGATATTTTCGCCGAGGGTGTACAGGCCGTTGGCAAAGAGGCCGGGGAGCACCTCCACTTCATTGAACTGAGCCACCAGCCCGGCAGCTTTCTCGTTGAAGCGGGCGGCATCCTCGTCGGTCCACCAGTTGGTCATATTGCCGTTGGCGTCGAAGTTGCGGCCTTGGTCGTCAAACCCGTGGGTCATTTCGTGGCCTATCACCACGCCGATGCCGCCATAGTTTTCAGCGTCAGAAGCGTTGGGGTCAAAGAACGGAGCCTGAAGGATTGCTGCTGGGAACACTATTTCGTTGGCCAAGGGGTTGTAGTAGGCGTTGACGGTCTGCGGAGTCATGCCCCACTCGGTGCGGTCAACCGGCTTGCCCCACTTGGCATACTCCTCGCGCTGATGCCACATAGACACCTCGTGCATATTGTCGTAGTATGACTTTTCAGGGTCGATGGTCATTGAGGTATAGTCTTTCCACTTGTCGGGATATCCGATTTTGACGGTGAACGAGGCTAATTTCTCACGAGCCTTAGCCTTAGTGGCATCGCTCATCCAATCAAGATTGTCGATATGCTTGCCCAGGGCAGTGCGGAGGTTTTCCACGAGGTCAAGCATATATTCCTTAGACGACGGGGGGAAATATTTGGCCACATAGAGCTCGCCCACAGCCTCGCCGAGAGCAGCCTCGGTGGCACCGATGGCGCGTTTCCAGAGCGGACGCAGCTCCTGCACCCCGCTCATCACCTTCGAGAACTCGAAATTGGCGTTGGTGAAATCGTCGCTGAGCTGCGAGGCGGCCTGGCTGACATATTTCCAGAGGTAGTAATCCTTTTTCTCGCGGTCAGAGAGCGATGCCATCAGCTTGTTGGCACGCTCCACGGCGTTGAGCTCGGTGACGATGACTGAATCAGGCGAAGCGATGCCCATGGTCTCGATGAAGAAGCGGTCCCAGTTGATGGCGGGATAAGCCTCCTTGAGCTGTGCGAACGAACGGCGATTGTTCATTCTGAGCAGGTCGCGGCTCTCTTCGCGGGTCAGAGCAGCCTCGGCGAGCGAAGTCTCGGTCTTCATCACGCTGGCCACGATGCGGGCGGCATCCTCGTCGGAGTAGCCGGCATTCTTCATCTGTGTGGCAATGAGAGTTTTATAGGCATTGCGCACGGCAGTGTTGCGCTCGTCGTTTTTGAGGTAATAGTCGCGGTCGCCCAGTCCCATTCCACCGCCGGAAACATACATGGCATATTCCGTCGAATTGTCAAGGTCTTCCATCGGTCCGGCTCCGAAGAACGGGCTTGCATAGTTGCCGTGCATCCAGAGGAAGAGATCTTCCATCCCCTCGGGAGCAGTTTCCTCAATCTTTTTGAGGTCGGCAAGAATGGGGGCGGCACCCTCGGCATTGCGGCGGGCAGTGTCCATAGCCTGCGAATAAACGGTCCACACTTTGTAGGCAACGGTTCCGGCTTCGGGATTTGTGGCGCCAAGCCCTTCTATGAGAGCGCGCACGCGAGCCTCGGAGGAGTCGCTGAGCACATTGAACTTGCCATATCGGGCATGTTCGGGTGAAAGAGGATTGGCATCCATCCATTTTTGATTGACAAAACCATAGAAGTCGGTGCCGGGAGCTATCGCAGAGTCAAGCATTGAGGCATCGAGGCTGGCAAGATGTTCTGTTTTGGCGTTGGAGCACGAAGTGGCTGCCACTCCGGCTGCGGCAGCTATACAAAGAGCCGCTGTGTAGGGGAGAAAACGCATATTATAATGTGTATTGAAATTATAGTCAGTAAAAAAAGGCGATATCATACCTTCAAAGTCTCAAGGATTGTGGCCAATTCCTGTTCAGTGGCCGTGAGGCGTTCGCGACAAGCACAAAGCAGAGAGGTAGCCCGGCGGGTGTATTCGGCAAGTTTGTCGATGTCACACTGCTCGGACTGCATCTTGCGGAGAATATCTTCCAGCTCGCGCAGATTATCGTTGAAAGAAGGTTCAGACATTTTGGCCAATAGCTTCAATGATACGATTGAAAATCTCGTCAATCGAACCGAGTCCATGAATGGGGCGATAGATGCCGCTATTCACGTAGTAGTCTCTGAGGGGCGAGGTCGTGGCGTGGTACACCTCAAGACGGCGACTGATGGTCTCCGCATTGTCGTCGGCGCGACCTTGACCGCGGTTGAGCAATCGTGAGGTCAGCTCCTCGTCGGGCACTTCAAGCCCTACCACGTGGTCCACCTTCATCCCGCGGCGTTCGAGAATCTTTTCAAGTTCCTCGGCCTGATGAATGGTGCGGGGGAAGCCGTCGAAGATAAAGCCCTTGGCAGCAGGGGCAAGTTTGTCAATCTCATCGGCAAGAATTTCACACATCAACTTGTCGGGGATGAGATTTCCGTTTGATATGTAGGAGTCGGCAATCTTACCGAGCTCAGTGCCTGCGGCAATTTCCTCGCGGAGCATTTGTCCGGTGGAGATGTGGGTAAGACCATAGCGGTCAATCAGTTTATCGCTCTGAGTGCCCTTGCCGCTACCCGGGCCTCCGAATATTACTAAATTAAACATCTTTCCTATAGTGTATGTACGTCTAATTGGTCTCTTCGTTAAGAATATAAATATCTTTCAGGTTGCGGGCCATACCGTCAATGTCAAGCCCGTAGCCAATGATGAATTTAACCGGGATGCTGAACCCTACATAGTCAGGCTTAACGTTCGGACATTGCAAAGCTTCGGGCTTAAACAGGAGAGTGGCCACACGCAGCGATGCGGGCTTCAGTGCTTGCAAATCGGCCAACAGTTTCTGCATTGTGCGCCCGGTGTCAATGATGTCTTCCACCACAATGATATCCCTGCCTTCAATAGAATCCGAGAGTCCGAGCACCTGCTTGACTGTGCCGGTTGAGCCGGTCCCTTCATAGCTTTTGAGGCGTATGAAAGCAATCTCGGCGTCAGTGTCGATGGCACGGAAAAGGTCTACTGCAAAAGGCGCGGCGCCATTGAGCACACACACCAGCAATGGATTACGCCCGGTGTATTCCTGTGTAATCGCAACTCCTAACTCAGCCACACGGGCGTGAATCTTGTCAGCCTCAATGTAAGGCACGAATTTCAGCCCTTTATAAGTTTTCTGTTCCATTACTCTGCATTGGGTATATTTGGGTGCAAAGGTAGTGAAAAATATTGAGAAACGTGACAATTAGAGTTTGAGAATCTGGGCGAGCGCATCACAAAATTCTTTTTAGAAAAAAGGCCCGGCTGTTCTCGCGAATAACCGGGTCTTCGTTTCACTAATATTGGGGATGATTTTAGTGAAGAGGGGATGTGTTTATTTTATGCTACCTGTGTTGAATCTGATTGCTTAAATGCAAGTGCAAAGGTAGATTATTTTTCTGAACGGAGCAAGTTTTTTGTTGACTAAATTCGGTCTAAAACGGTTCCGATAAGGTCGTTGACGGCAGTTTTGTAATTTGGATTTGCATCCGAGTTCATACGATTGGCTATGATTGAGCAAACGGTCATAGCTTTGTGCCCCATCAGTCGGCCGAGTCCTTGGAGGGGAGCTGATTCCATTTCGTAGTTCGTGACCTTGCGTCCGCAGTGTCTGAACGCTTCAATGCGTTGGTTGAGATCCGGATTGGCGAGCGGTAGACGGAGCTGACGTCCCTGGGGGCCATAGAAACCGACTGCTGAAATGGTGACGCCGCGCACCATATCGTCTCGGCCAATTCGCTCCACCAGGTCGGCATCGGCATCGACCACGTAAGGCTTGGCCCATAAGGGATTCCAGCCCACGGAGTTGCAGAAATCTTCTTCAAAAGAAATGTCGGCCACAGAGTTGCGCCCGGCGTAGTAGTTGAGCACACCATCAAAGCCGATAGACTTTTCAGCAATCACGGGAGTGCCGAGGCGCAATTCGGGCTGAAGGGCTCCGGAGGTGCCGATGCGGACGAGCGTGAGGCTCCGACGCTCCTCTTTGACCTCACGTGTGGAGAAGTCGATATTTGCCAGGGCGTCAAGTTCATTAATGACAATGTCGATGTTGTCGGGCCCTATGCCGTGGGAGAGGCACATAATAGGTTTACCTTGGTAGGTGCCCCCTATGGTGTGAAATTCACGAGAGGAGACTTCAAAGACTTTGGAGTCGAAAAAAGATGCTACCATATCGACGCGTGAGGGGTCGCCAACGAGAATGATACGGTCAGTGAGCTGGTCAGGCCGGAGATGGAGGTGGAATACAGAGCCGTCGGGATTGATAATCAGTTCGGACTCGGGTATAATCTCTTTCATAGTATTTAGAAGTTGTGTTATAGTGGACGGTAGTTGGCTCCGGGGAGGGCAATCAGCAGAGAGCGTGATTCCATGTCGATGAGCAAACTCATCAGACGGTGGACCGGGAGGTCGATAACCTCGAGGATTTCGGAGAGTGAGGCTTGGCCATTGGTGGTGAGCAGTGAGATTATCGCTTCCTCATCGGGGTTGAGGTCAAGAGGCAGTGAGGGCTGAGAGCCGTTTTCGGGCCGTTTTTTCCAGTTCATGGCCTGTATGATGTCGTCAGGCTCAGTGACTATCTGCGCTATGTGTGACGCTATCAGTGAGTTGCATCCGCGCGAGAAGCGGTCGGTATAACGTCCGGGGAGCGAGAACACATCTCGAGAGTAGGCAGCGGCAAGACGGGCGGTGGACATAGCACCGCCGCGGGAGTCAGACTCTACAACGATGACACAGTCCGAGAGCCCGGCAACTATGCGGTTGCGGGCGAGAAAGTTGCCTTTGTGGATGGCATCTATGGAGCGATAGTCGGTGAGCAGAGCGCCTCCGGCTCGAATCATTCGTGATGCAGTGTCGCGGTGGGCAGCCGGATAGATGGTGTTCAGACCGTGAGCGAGCACCCCGATTGTTGGCACTGAGGCTGAGAGAGCCGAGCGGTGGGCGGCGACATCAATGCCGTATGCAAGGCCGCTGACCACCACTATAGGGTCGGCCATGGTGGAGGCGAGAGCCGGAATGAGGTCGTCGACAAAACGGGTGCCGTAGGCTGTGGCATGGCGGGTGCCTACAATAGAAATGAAGCGGGCGTTATTGAGGTCGGTCGTTCCGATTCCATAGAGGAGAAGCGGGGCGTCTTCACACTCGATGAGGCGCTGTGGGTATGAGGCATCGGTGAAGAAGATGAGCCTGATGGCGTTTTTGGTAACAAACTCCATCTCGCGCGAAGCCTCGGCAAGCGCCTTGGCGCGAGGCTCATCGGCAAACAGGCGTGAGTCAGAGCCAAATGCCTCGGCAAGCTGCTGTCGAGAGAGGGAAAAGAAGAGCGAGAGGTCATCGAAGCGGTCAATGATGGCTTGTGCCACTTTCACAGTGATGCCGCGCATCGAAGCCAAGGCGATTTTGTAGATCATAGGCTGAGGAGCGATGCCACTGTGTCGCCGCGCGAGAGACGGCCTTGTTCGAGAACCACAACGGTGACATCGGCTTTCACTACGTGAGCACCGGTTGCAGCGTTATAGATGTGCTGTTTGAACAGAAATCGCGCGCCAAGACGCTCAACGTCGATGGTGAGGCGCATCGTGTCGCCCATGGTGAGTGATTGCAGATAGTCAATTTCAATACGGCGCACCACAGGGTCAAGGCCCATGGAATGCATAGCAAGAAACGAAGTGCCACGCGACTCGCAAAAATCGTGACGGGCTATCTCGAGGTAGTGAAGATAGTTGGCGTTGTTGACTATGCCTTGCGAATCGGTCTCGTAATCACGCACCTTGAGGGTGGTTTCAAATAGGTGTGGACTATGCATTGTAGAGGTAACGTTTGATGGATTTTTTGGGCGTTTTCTCAAACTCGTTGGCTATCAGTTGGATGCGGCTGATGTTTTCGTAGGGAGCCACGAGCTTGTTGAGCTCTACTCTGACACGCTCCATCTCGTCAGGGAGAGAGTCGGTGCCGATTCCATCGCGATCCATAGCCTCGTAGTCGGGATAGACGAGTGCGGTGAGGTGTTTGTCGCGTTCCACAACCAAACTTTCGGCAACGTATGGCATGTTGTTGAGTTTGGCCTCAATCTCTTCGGGGTAGATGTTCTGACCGTTGGCAGAGAGAATCATAGTTTTGTAGCGGCCGCGGATGAAGATGGTGTTGTCGTTAGAGATAGTGCCCATATCTCCGGTGTGTAGCCATCCATCAGCGTCAATGACAGCCTGTGTGGCCTGCGGATTTCGATAATATCCTTTCATCACATTCTCGCCACGCACACATATCTCTCCGGGAATCCTGGCAGGATCGGGGGACCCGTCTATGCGCGCCTCCATGATGCCGGGAAGCACTTTTCCTGACGAGCTTTTGATGAATTTGCGCCAGGGCGTATAGCTGATAAGCGGGCCACATTCGGTCATGCCATATCCCACCGTCAATGGGAATCCTATCTTGTGCAGAAAACTCTCCACCTCCCCGTTGAGCGGAGCTCCACCAACTATGACCTCCTCAAATTCGCCGCCAAAAGCAGTGATTAGCTGCTGTCGAATCTTGCGATATAGCACCTTGTTGAGCATGGGGAGGCGAGCTATATGGCGGGTGTAGCCTTTCTCAAGGATAGGGCGCAGCTTGTTGCGATAAATCTTTTCGAGGATTAGGGGAACGCAAATGATGAGATTGGGTCGAATCTCGGCAAATGCCTTTAGCAACAACTTGGGAGCCGGGAGTCTGCCGAACAGGGTGACGTGAGTGCCCACGGCAAGAGGCACGAGCATATCGAAGGCGCATCCGTAGGCGTGGGCAAGCGGAAGGAATGATAGGCAACGCGAACCGCGATAATGAAGGCGAGAATCGATGCCGAACACCACGTTGCCACGCAGATTGCGTAAGGTGAGCATCACCCCCTTGGAAAATCCGGTGGTGCCTGAAGTGTAGTTTATTTCGGCAAGGCTATCTTCATCAATTATGGGGTAGGAGACATCGGCTGTGGTGAATCCGTGGGGATAACGGCGCCTCATACGATCAGAAAGACGGTCCATGCAGTGCGCGGCTTTTCCGGCCGCTGCGGGATGTTCAGCCAGCACAGCCCGGCGGTCAAGCGAGAAGACAGCCTTGATTTCAGGTATTTTCTCAAACTCCATGTTGTCAAAGATGGATTCTGAGATAAAAAGCATTACGCTGCCGGAGTGGTTGATTATATGCATCGCATCCTGGACATTGAAATCCTGGAGCACAGGCACAATTACTGCTCCATAGGTGATTGTGGCCATATAGGTCTCCACCCACTGCACAGAGTTTTTGCCCATAAGAGCGATTTTATCGCCCGGCTTTACACCACATTCTTTGAACAGAAGATGGATGGCAGCAATGCGGCGAGCCAAGTCTGCATAGGTCATAGTCGCCCCGGAGATATAGTCTGTGAGGGCCGGCAGATTCCAATTTCGGCGAAATGAGGATGCGTATATCTGTAATAGGCGGTCGTGGTTCATAGTTCTCACTTGTGCGGATTCTTGCATTAGAATAACGTGACCAAAAGGGCCATTGTTCACCCGACGCAACTTTCGGTATGACAAAGTAACTAAAAATCATTGAGATGAGCAAGAGTCACATTGATTTTACAGGGCGAGAGCTTTTAGATATAGGAGTGTATATTTTATATGTACGCGCGCGCATGCGAGACAAAAAGGCGCCCATTATCCCTGAATCAGGGTTAGCGGGCGCCTGCAAGCAGAATTGGGAAGGATTAAATATGGATGGATATTATTTATTGACGCGGAATTTATCCTCGCCTGCCGTGAGGAAGGCTATTGCCTGGCGAGCAGCTGCAATGCCTGCGTTGATGTTGGCTTCAGCAGTTTGAGCTCCCATCTTTTTAGGGGTGAAGAACACACGGTCGCCAAACAGCGATGCTATCTCCTCGGCTCGTGAGGGAGCCACGTCAGCTGCATATTTGATGTCAGTGCGTTCCTTCAGAGCGGCTATGAGTCCATCTTCATCTATCACCTCCTTGCGGGCTGTGTTGATGAGGATGGCTCCTTTAGGCATCGCTGCGATGAGGTCGTGGCCTATTGAACCGCGAGTTTCAGCTGTGGCCGGAATGTGGATGCTGAGGATGTCGCTCTGGGCATAGAGTTGTTTAAGGTCAGTGCAGGGTGTGACGCCGGCTTCTGCCATGACAGCCTCGGGGCAGTAGGGGTCGATAGCGCTTATCTGCATCCCGAATCCTCGGGCTATGCGTGCCACATTGCGACCCACCTGGCCAAAGGCTTGAATGCCGAGGCGTTTGCCTTTCAATTCGGTGCCCGATGTGCCGTTGTATAGATTGCGAGCCATCATAACGGCCAGTCCAAAGACGAGTTCGGCCACGGCGTTGGAGTTCTGGCCCGGAGTGTTCTGCACGCTGACACCGGCTGCGGTTGCAGCCTCAAGGTCAACATTGTCATATCCGGCTCCGGCACGCACTACGATTTTGAGCTTCTTGCCGGCGGCAATGACATCAGCGTCCACCTTGTCAGAGCGGATGATGAGGGCGTCAGCATCGGCCACCGCTGCGAGCAGGGCTGCCTTTTCGGTGTATTTCTCAAGGAGAACCAACTCTGCACCGGCCTCCTCAACAACATTGCGCATGCCATCAACAGCTACGGCCGCAAATGGCTTCTCTGTTGCGATAAGTATTTTCATAGTCTGAACGGAGTGGGGGATTAGTGGGCCTTCTGGAAGTCGGTCATAGCCTCTATGAGCACCTTAACGCTTTCGACGGGGAGGGCGTTGTAGAGCGAGGCGCGGAATCCGCCTACTGAACGGTGTCCCTTGATGCCTACAATGCCGCGGGCCGAGCAGAAATCAACAAACTCCTTCTCCAGTTCGGCATATTCGGGCTTCATAACGAAAGTGACATTCATAATTGAGCGTGAGTCGCTGCGGGCGGTGCCTATGAAGAGTCGCGAAGAGTCAATGGCGTCGTAGAGCATTGCGGCCTTGTCAAGGTCGAGTTTCTCAAGGGCCTTCACACCGCCTTGCTCCTTATAGTAGCGGAGAGTCATCAGAGCTGAATAGACGGGGAGCACCGGAGGAGTGTTGAACATCGAACCCTTTTTGATGTGGGTGCGATAGTCGAGCATCGTCGGGATGGCGCGTTCCACTTGGCCTAAGGCGCTGTCTTTTACTATTACGAGTGTGACACCTGCGGGTGCGAGGTTTTTCTGCGCTCCGGCATAGATGAGGTCATATTTTGCAACATCTACAGGGCGTGAGAAGATGTCCGACGACATGTCTGCAATGAGAGGACAGGTCACTGTGGGGTCCTCGCGCAGCTCAGTGCCGTAGATGGTATTGTTGGTCGTGATGTGGAGATAGTCAAGCCCGTCGGGACACTCATAGTCTGCATGCAAGCGTGGATAGAATGTGTAGTTGGCATCTTTTGACGAGGCCAGGACATCAACATCACCAAACAGACGAGCCTCCTTGATGGCATTGGCAGCCCAAGTGCCTGTGTCGAGATAGCCGGCCTTGTTGCGGAGCAGGTTCATCGGTCCCATTGCAAACTGTAGGCTTGCTCCTCCGCCCAGGAAGAGGACAGAGTATCCTTCGGGAACGTCAAGCAACTCTTTGACAAGGGCCTGCGCTTCGTCCATAACTGCAACAAACTCCTTGGAGCGATGTGACACTTCAAGTAGCGACAATCCTGTGCCGGCAAAGTCTTTGACTGCTTCGGCAGTGTGGTTGATGGTGTACTCGCTCAGAATCGAGGGCCCAGCATAGAAATTATGTTTCTTCATACCTTAAAAAGGGTTGAATGTGTGAGGGATTTGTATTTAATTGGATTGCAAATGTAGCGAAAAAAATCGAGATGGCACACCAAATATGTGTAATATGGATGGAAAATTGTCAATCTTCCTGATTCTTCTGTTCCGCAGCTCCCCAGCGTTGTGTCTGAATTGCTGCCAATCGCTGTTCCGCAGGGTTGTCCGCCGGGTGCCATAGGGCGCGGTGGCCCAGCCCTGAAGGCATAAACTGCTGCTTGACGAAGTGGTCGGGATAGTCGTGGGCATATTTATAATCGTGGCCGTAGCCCATCTCTTTCATCAGCGATGTGGGCGCATTGCGCAAATGCAGCGGCACGGGGAGATTGCCGGTGTCATCCACCAAGGCAAGGGCGGCGTTTATGCCCATATATGCCGAGTTGCTTTTGGGTGATGTGGCAAGATAGACTGTGCATTCTGCCAGGGGAATACGCCCCTCAGGCCAACCTAATTTATGGACTGCGTCGAAGGT
Source organism: Duncaniella sp. (assembly GCA_022511285.1). Lineage (GTDB taxonomy): Bacteria > Bacteroidota > Bacteroidia > Bacteroidales > Muribaculaceae > Duncaniella. Next base: position 4,845 of record JAFLRW010000022.1, on the reverse strand, counting down.
TGCGTTAGCTAATAGCAAGGCGTTGGGATTGGCAAGCCCGATATCTTCGGATGCGAGGATTAGAAGGCGCCGGGCTATGAATTCCGGCTCCTCGCCTCCGGCTACCATGCGGGCCAGCCAATAGAGGGCGGCATCGGGATCAGACCCGCGGATGCTTTTGATAAAGGCTGATATAATGTCGTAGTGCATTTCTCCCCCCTTGTCGTAGGCGGTGGGATTCTCCTGCAGGCGATGGGTGACGGTGGAGTCATCAATCACTATCTTCTCGCCTTGAGGGGTCGACTGCTCAAGTAGGTCGAGGATGTTGAGCAGTTTGCGGGCATCGCCGCCGGCAAACCGGAAGAGGGCTGTGGTCTGGTTTACCTCCGGGGAGTGAGAGGCGAGAGTCTCGTCGGTGGCGATGGCGCGTTGCAGCAGTGTGTCGAGCTCTGATTCTTCCAACGGCTTGAGGGTGTAGACTTGCGCTCGCGACAGGAGCGGACGTATCACCTCAAACGAGGGGTTCTCCGTGGTGGCCCCGATTAGTGTCACTATTCCCTGCTCAATGGCGCCGAGGAGGGAGTCTTGCTGCGATTTGCTGAAACGGTGGATTTCATCTATAAAGAGAATGGGGCGTCCGGATGCAAACATGCTGCCTGAATCGCGCGAGGCGCGTTCAATCACATCCCTGACATCCTTCACTCCCGAGTTGACAGCCGAAAGGGTGTAGAAGGGCACCTTGACCGTATTGGCTATGATGCGGGCCAGGGTGGTCTTGCCCACTCCCGGAGGTCCCCACAGGATGAATGAGGCTACGTGGCCGCTTTCAATCATCCTTCGGACTATTCCGCCTTCGCCCACAAGATGGGTCTGTCCGATGTAGTCGTTGAGTGTGCGCGGACGGAGCCGCTCGGCAAGAGGTGCTGTTGTCATAGTTTTATCCTTTGTGACAAAATTAGCAATTCCGGGGGAAAAACGAGTGTTAAAGGAAATTAATTGCCATCGGATTCTTCCGCTATTAAGATTTTTTCATTAATTTTACGCCGTTTCAGTGTTGAGTGACACTCTTCGGGCAAACTTTTATCTCTCTGCCGGTGTTATTATTTCACAAAGGAGCTTTTGGCTCCCGGCGATAATCAACATTGAATACAAACGTTTTTAAACAGTTACAGCTATGAGCCCTCAGCAAAATTCAGGAACCCCCAAGTTGATGCGCAATATTTTCGGCATCATTATGATTCTCATCTATTGTGGCATGGGTGTTCTTTTCTTTATCGGATATTTTAATATCCTCTTCCCGACATGGACCTGGGTGCGCTGGGCCGGCGGTGTCCTCTTTGTCGGATATGGCATTTGGAGAGCTTACCGCCAATTTGCCGGCATTGACCCCGGTTATGGCAATGATTCTGATAGCGATAATAAAGATTAACCACTTATTATAGTAGAAAGACATTTTTATGCGAAAATCTATTCGCAATCTATTTCGAGTGCTTCCGGCTGCTCTTATAGCGGCCGGGACGCTTGTGTCCTGTTCGGGTAAGAATCCCGAGCCTCAGCGTCAGCCCATTGCCAAGGTGGCGTGTGATGAGTCGTTCGAGTCCATAATGGAGCAGGAGGTGGCAGTGTTTGAGTATGTCTATCCCAAGGAGGATGTCATTGCCGACTATATGCCCGAATCCGCTGCCATTGATTCTATTATGGCAATGGGCTCCTATAAGAATGCTGTGGCGACGCGCCCGCTCACCGATGAGCAGGTGGCATTTCTCCGCTCAAATAAGAAGGTGGTTCATCAGCAGAGGATTGCTGTCGATGCCATCGCACTAATAGTCAATCCTGCAAACCCTGTGGAGATATTGTCTCGCAAGGACCTTGCCGAAATCCTCTCGGGCGATGTCACTCGCTGGGATGAGGTGGAGCCCTCAAAACTTGGTGCTATAAAGGTGATTTTTGACCATCAGGGCTCTTCGACGGTCAAGTATATGCGTGATTCGGTCCTCAATGGGCGTTCGTTCGGGCCTAATGTCTCGGCTGTGAAGTCAAATCCCGAAGTGTTCAAGGCCGTGGCCTCTGACCGTAATGCTATCGGAATTATCGGAGTCAGCTGGGTGTCGGCCGATATGTCAGGGCGTGAGAAGTCGGTCGAGGAGTTCGCACGTGCCTCTGAGGCAAGCGATACTACTACGATGGACTTTAATTCAGATGTCAAAGTGCTCAAAGTGCGCGGAAATGATGAGGTGGCCGCCTATAAGCCCTATCAGGCATATATCTTCGACGGCTCCTATCCGCTTCATCGCTCCGTCTATATGATTTGCACCTCTCCCGGTGGCACTTCGCATCGCTTCTTTAGCTTTGTCACCGGATTCCAGGGCCAAAAGATTATCCAAATGACCGGCATTCTCCCGGCCACAGTCCGACCGCGGATGGTTCGCGTTGAGTGACACGCCACGCACAATAAATCCTTAGATAATTTCGTTAAGAAAAGATAAAATAACCATAAAAACCAATCGATGAAACTACGCATCCTCACTTCCCTCTGCATTGGAGGCCTTTCGCTGATAGCTCTTGCCCAGGGCGGCTATCAGGACGGCGTCGACTATTATAACGCCGACCGTTTCAACAAGGCTAAGTCTATCCTTGAAAAAACTATGAACGACCCCTCAACCGACAAGGCGGTAAGCTATTTCTATCTCGGTCAGCTCGACCTGCGCGACTGGACTGATGATATCCTTGATAAGGATTATAAAGCTGACCTCGCTGCCGCTGCTGAAAATTTCAACAAGGGCGTTCAGGTAAACCCCGCCTATGGCTACAACTATGTGGGCCTTGGCGAAATTGCTCTTAAAAATGGCAATAAGGCTGAGGCTGAAAAGCAGTTCAAGTTAGCCCTTGCTACCGATAAAAAGGATGCCGCTCTCGTGGCTGCCGTGGCTCGCGCTTACTTTGAGGCCGACCCCGTGGCTTATGCTAAGGATATTGACAAGTATGTGGCTCAAGCTCTGAAGGCATCTAAAAACAAAGAGCCTAAGGTATATGTCCTCAAGGGCGATATCTCTAAGGACTCTGATATAGGCGCCGCCGCCGGATATTATGAGCAGGCTATCATCTATCAGGAGGAGGCTGGAAGTGTAAACCCCGAGGCCTATGTAAAGTATTCTAACCTCTACCGTAAGGTCAATCCCGACTTTGCCATCGCCAAGCTCGTTGAGCTCAATGAGAAACTCCCCACATCTGCACTCGCACAGAGCGAGCTGGCTGAAAAGTATTATGACAACAACCAGTTCACCCGCGCCGCCGAGCAGTATGGCAAGTATATGAAAAACCCCAACCACTTCCAGCTCGACGAGCAGCGCTACTCGGGCCTCCTCTATTTCGGCAAGAGATATCAGGAGTCACTCGATGTTGCCAATCAGGTGCTTGCTCAAGACCCCGACAATCTCTATATGCAGCGTATGGTGATGCTCAACAAGAAGGAGCTCGAAGATTTCGAGGGCGCTGAGAAGGCTGCTGCTAAGCTCTTTGCTCATAAAAACGCCAAATTCACTGCCACCGACTATGCTACTCACGCTCAGGTGCTCGCAGCGCTCGACCGTCCTCAGGATGCTGTCGGTGCTTATCTGTCGGCCTATGAGCTCAACCCCGAAAAGAACAAACAGATGCTCGTGGAGGTTTCTGACATGTATAATAAGCTCGAGAACGACTCTCTCGCCGTGCTCTATATGCAGAAATATGTCGACCTTGGCGAAGCTTCGCTTACTGACTACAATATCCTCTCCAATCGCTACAAAAACCTCGGCCTTACCCTCCCCGAAGGGTCTCCCGAGCGCGCTCAGGCTGCCGCTAACGGTCTTAAATATCTTGACCTCGTAATTGCCGACGCTGCGAGCAAGGGCAATCTCTATCGCAACCGCGCCACTCTCCTTATGGTGCGCGACGGTGCTGATATGACCCCCGAATTGCTCGACACATATAATAAGATGATTGAGGCTTACGACGCCGAGCCCGAAAAGGCTGAGGCTAACGCTGCCGGCTACAAGACGGCCTACCTCCGTCTGGGCGCATACTATATGCAGCAGGGCGACAAGGCTCTCGCTCGCGAGTATTTCGAGAAGCTCGTCTCCATCGATCCCGAAAACGAAACTGCGATTGAAGTGCTCAAGAAACTCTAATCCCATTGTCATAGAAATCTCGGAAAGGGCGGCCTTAGGGCTGCTCTTTCTGTTAAATGGAAGTCCGATTCTTCTTACCCCCAATCTCGTAATCCCCTCGAAAGAGGCGCTACGAGGCCCTTTAGCGGTGTTGAATTGTTAAATAACTGTTAAAATGGTTTTAAAATTTTGTGGGGTGGATAAAACACTCTACCTTTGCACTCGCTTTTGAGGAGCACCACTCGCAGAGGCGGGTGAGAAAAGGAAAAATTGGCTAAATCGCCTTAGAGGCGGAAAAAGTTAAAATCCTTTAAAATTCTGAAATAGTTTGCACGGTTAAAAATTTGTGTATAACTTTGCAAAACATTTCGCGAACAAATATCCGCGAGAGCACAGAGCACATTGAAAGATTTACAATAGACAAATTGGAAGTAGTACAAGAGACATTACCGAGGTAATGAAAGTTTCTACTGTCAATTCCATCCAAACAACAAAAATCGTTCAACCGAACCAAGCGAGCCAAGGAAACAAGGACAGCTGAGCGGCCCTGATGCAAACACAGCGGGCTGTGAAAGCAAAACAGACAAACAAAACAGACCGAAGGTTCTGCCTTGTGGGAAGCTTTTGCTTATTAAGATAAGAAAAAGAAAAGAAACAAGATAAGAATCAACAACGAAGAGTTTGATCCTGGCTCAGGATGAACGCTAGCGACAGGCTTAAC
>JAFLRW010000219.1 GCA_022511285.1 Duncaniella sp. | reverse complement strand
GGGCAACTATTATAGCGGCTGCCACTTTTCTGCCCATATTCCTTACAAGCGGCACAGTAGGCGAATTTGCAGGCGACCTTTTCTTGGTGGTATGTGTAAGTCTGCTCGTGAGTTGGGTCCTGGCTCTTATTCAGGTGCCTGTATGTGCCGACCAATGGCTTAATCCCAATGATATCAAGGGAGATATTGAGGGTCAACCAAAGCTTAACCGGGTGCAGAGAATGGTAAAAAGGTTGGTGGAATATCTTATCCGTCATAAGTCAATAGCCATCACAGCGGCTGTGCTTCTCTTGGCGTGTGCCGGAGGAGGTGTCTTTTTGGTGAAAAATGTATTTTTTCCCGATTTTAACTACGACCAATTTGTGCTTGAATGTTATTATCCGCCTGAGAGCAATCCTGATGCTGTAAGAGAACGTATGTTCCAGCTTTCAGACAGCATAATGTCTGATAAAGATGTGCGTAATGTTGCCATAAGCCTTGGAGGAGCTCCGGGTAGATATTGCCTTGTGCGTCCTGTGCCTGAAGGTGGTGACGATTATGCTGAATTCATAGTACAATGCAAAGATTACCATGCTGTGCAACGTCTTGCCAAGGAAATGACTTCCAAACTTCGTGAAATAGCTCCTGAAATTTATATCAGGGCACGAAAATATAACTTCTCGGTGTCATCATCACATTTGGTGGAAGTGGAGTTTGCCGGACCCGATGCCGCAGAATTACGACGTCTCAGCGAAGAAGCTGCAAATATAATGCGCAACTCTCCTTATGTTGACCCCTATACAGTGCAGACAAACTGGAATGATCCCTCTCGACAATTGTCAGTGGCCTATTCCGCTCAATCGGCAGCCCGGGCCGGAGTTAATAGAGAAGATGTGGGGAATGCCCTGATGGCTGCTACAGATGGTTACACTGTTGGTGTGATAAGCGATAAAGACAATCTTATACCCATTAACATAGTGATACGCGACAATGGTAAAAAGCTTTCAGACCTGTCGAATATCCCCGTATGGACAATGATGAATGTAAACCTTTCCGACAAAGATATAGAAGGATTGATCCGAGGCTCTTTAAGTCAGGAAGATATTCGTAAAAAGATGTTCGTAACCACCACGCTTGCAAATTGTGTCGACAGCATAACCACCATTTTGGATGAATCGCTGATCTATCGCTACAACGGACAAAGGGCAATACAGGTGGAATGCGACCCCGATCCATATAATCCCGAAGCCACGCCCGACAAATTGTTGAGATCGGTAAAATCAGAGATTGAAAAGATAAAATTGCCAAATGGCTACACAATGCGCTTTGTGGGCGAAAGCGAGGTGTCAGACGATGCTATGGGCAAGGTGTTCCAGAATCTCCCCGTAATGGTGGTGATTCTGATAATAGTGCTGTTGTTATTGTTCAACAACTGGCGTAAACTGGCGGTTATCATCTTGTGCTTCCCCTTTGTGTTATGTGGCATTGTTCCCGCATTGCTTTTAACGGACACTCCGTTCACTTTCCTTGCCATTCTGGGTTTGATGGGTCTTGTTGGCATGATGATGAAGAATGCCATAGTGCTCGTGGATGAAATAAATGCTCTGACCACTCAACAGCGCTTAGACCTTTTTCCGGCAATAGTGCAGGCCACATTATCGCGTGTGCGCCCGGTGCTTCTTGCTTCATTGACCACCGTGGCCGGTATGATACCTCTTGTGAGCGATCCGATGTATGGGCCCTTGGCTGTTACAGTCATCGGGGGATTGATAATTGGCACAATGGTTACGCTGCTTTTCCTCCCGGTGCTTTATTCTCTGTTTTTCAATGTTAAAGCTCAGAAAAAATGAAAATAAGAATTTTAACCCTGCTGATTGAATGTAGTGCCTGCTTATCTGTAGCTGCCCTTGATTTATCGCTCAAGGAGTGTCGCGAGATGGCTCTCCAAAACGACGAGGATATGCACATTGCACAAAACAGGGTAGCGCAGGCCGATCTTGATAAGAGTATAGCCAAGACCGGCTATCTTCCAAAATTCGATATTAACGGAGGTGCTTTCTATCTTACCCCAAACCCTTCTATGGGGTCTACGATGGATATTCAGATGCGTGGAGTGTATATGGCTGGAATTAGTCTGATGCAACCCGTTTATACCGGAGGAAAGATAATAACCGGTAACAAACTTGCCTCCATAGGAAGTGAAGTCTCACGATATCAGTTGGATGCGACAAGAATGGATATTATAGCCGATGCAGAAAAGAGTTACTGGATGTATGTGGCGGTGCTGTCTAAGATTGATATGATAAATTCTTATATATTACAATTGGATTCGATATATTCTTATACTAAAACAGCATATGAATTAGGACTTACAACCAGGCTTAGCCTCGAGCGTGTTGAGTCACGTCGTTCGGAGTTGGATTACCGGCTCCGGCAGGCTCAATCGGGAGCCGATATTTGCCGGATGGCGCTATGTCGAATCATTGGAGTGGATGAATTCACACCCATTGTTCCTACTGAAAGTCTCGATAATATGAGCCATTCCGAAAATTCTTTTGCGGGAATAGACAACCGGCCCGAATTGCTTATGTCACAGAAAAATATTGATGTGAAAAAGCTCGATGTGAAAATGGTTCTCTCAGATTTCTTACCTCTCGTGGGGTTGCAGCTTGGCTGGAATGCTTTCGGCAATATGAAGATGACAAGCTATACTCCCTTGCAGGATGGAACGATGTATCCTTTCTCTCAAACCATTGACTATCGTGGTTTTGTAGGG
>JAFLRW010000218.1 GCA_022511285.1 Duncaniella sp. | reverse complement strand
AAAAGTGGAGTGAACTCTAAAGTTTAGACAATAAACTTTAGGGTTCGGTATACGATAAGGCGCAGGATATGACTGTCTGTTACCGATCAAGGCGTTTGGCGATGCCGCAGTGACGATAGACTGAATTCGTTCCTGCGCTTTTTTTATTAATATACTGTATAGATTATCTCTTGTTTTTTTCGTATCCGGCGGCAGAGCGGGAGCTTACTACGCCTGAGATGAATCCGATAGCGGCCACTACGCCGCAGGTGATGAGAAGGTCGGTCACTGCGAGGCGGCACGGATAGACTATCACCGACATGTGGGTGTGGTCACCGCCGAGACTGATGAGTCCGAACCGCTGCTGCACCAAGCAGAGCGCTATGCCCGTGACTATTCCGATGGCTCCGCCAATCAGCGCTATCAACATCCCCTCACATAGGAAAATGCGTCTTACCATTCTCTGAGTGGCTCCCAGTGCTGCAAGAATACGCATATTATCCTCTTTCTCGATGATGAGCATCGACATGGTGGAGAGAATGTTGAACGATGCCATCACGAGGACAAAGAGCAGCATTGCAAACGTGATCCATTTCTCAATCTGAATCATTCTGAATGATGCCTCCTGCTGCATCAGGCGGTCGGCTATCACAAAATCCTCATTCCCGAGTATTTTGTGAATTTCCGACGTTGTGGTCAGAGGATCGGCCTCGGCAGAAAAGGCTATCTCGATTGATGTGGCTTCATCGGGATAATCAAACAGCCGGCGGGCTACATCGAGGGGGATATAAACCAGATCTTCGTCATATTCGCTCTGGTTTGTCTGATATACTCCGCTCACATACAGCGTGTCAGTGACAAATGCCGCCATCGGAAGAGCGGGATTAATGTGCCCCGTGCGCCGCGGCACAGTGAGCTGGAATGGCGTTTCGAGCGACGGACGAGCTCCGGTGTTAATAGCCGCTCCAATGCTGAGCAGTGCAAATGGGCCCGGATAGCCCTCTGCGGCATATGTGGTGTCGGAAGCATCAATCATCACCCCGTCAATTAAAAGAGAGGGGAGCGATGTGATAGCCGGATATCCTCCCGGAACCCCCTTTACAGTCACGGGTAGTTGGGCATCACCGGCTATGGCAAGCGCCTTTTGCTGCAACACCGGAGCCGCTGCCCCTACTCCCTCAATGCGGGCAAGGGCAGCGGCTATAGAATCGGCAGCGGCTATTACTTTGCTTTGACGCGGACTGATGCGGATGTCGGGGTCAATTGCCGAAAGACGGGCAGAGGCTAAGTCGGTGAATCCGTTAAACACGGACAGCACACACACCATAGCCATCGCAGCCACAGCGATACCGGCCATCGAAATCATTGAAATGACATTGACGGCGGTATGACTTTTCTTGGCAAAAAGATAGCGCAGGGCTATTCTCAGGGGAAGCATCCGTTATTTCTCCAACAGTCTGTCGATGTTTTCGATATAGTCGAGCGAATCGTCTATATAAAAGCTCAGCTCAGGGCATTTTCTTAACTGAAATCTTACTCTTTGCGCTAACTCGTAGCGAACTGTTTTTGCCGAGGCATTTATTCCTTCAAGAATCTCTTGAGAGCGCTCGGGGGGGAAGATTGACAGGTAGGCTCTGGCTATACTCAAGTCGGGCGACACTCTCACAGCGCTGACGCTCACCAATGTGCCGTGAGTCTTTGCAGTCTCTAAGCGGAATATTTCGCTTAGCTCCTTCTGTATAAGGCGCGCAATCTTTGCTTGGCGTGTTGTTTCCAAGATGCGAATTAATTGATGATGTCAAATCCGGTGTAGCGACGCAGACATTCAGGCACTATGATGCCGTCAGGGGTCTGGTTGTTCTCAAGCAGGGCTGCCATAATGCGCGGTAGGGCGAGTGCCGACCCATTAAGAGTGTGACACAAGTGAGTCTTCTTGTCGTCGCCGCGATAACGGCATTTGAGGCGGTTGGCCTGATAGGTCTCGAAGTTAGAGACGCTTGACACCTCGAGCCATCGACCCTGAGCGGCCGAGTAGACCTCAAAATCGAAGGTGATTGACGATGTGAAGCTCATATCGCCGCCGCAGAGGCGCAGTATATGCCAGGGGAGTCCGAGGCTTTCGAGCAAGCCTTGCACGTGGTCTTTCATCTCCTCAAGAGCTGCATAAGAATCCTCGGGCTTCTCGATGCGGACAATCTCCACCTTGTCAAACTGATGCAGACGGTTGAGACCGCGCACATCCTTGCCATAGCTGCCGGCTTCGCGACGGAAACAGGCCGAATAGGCGCAGTTCTTAATGGGAAGCTTATCGGCCGGGATGATGACATCGCGGTAGAGGTTGGTGACAGGCACCTCGGCTGTCGGGATAAGGTAGAGTTTATCCTCGTTGACGAGATACATCTGCCCCTCCTTGTCGGGGAGCTGTCCGGTGCCGTAGCCGGAAGCCTCGTTGACCACGTAAGGGGGCTGGATTTCAAGGTAGCCGGCCTCTGATGCGCGGTCAAGGAAGAATTGTATGAGCGCTCTTTGCAGCTTGGCTCCCTTGCCAACATAGACGGGGAAGCCCGGGCCTGTGATTTTGACACCAAGCTCAAAATCAATGAGATTGTATTTTTTTGCCAGATCCCAGTGGGGGAGGGCGTCGGTGGAGAGTTCAGGCATCTTGCCCCCCTCTTTCTCCACCACATTGTCAGCGGCAGTGCGCCCCTCGGGCACAGCGTCGCACGGCACATTGGGAATACCGAGCAGGATGTCGCGGATGGCGTTTTCGCAAGCGGTCACCCCGTCGGCCAGCTCTTTCTGCTGCTCCT
>JAFLRW010000217.1 GCA_022511285.1 Duncaniella sp. | reverse complement strand
AGGCGGCACGACAGTGCTCACCGAAGTGCCCGAAATGTTTGGCGCCGAGACTATATTGATGGAGCGTTGCGCCACCCCCGCCCTACTTGACAACACCGTCAGCCTTATCAACAACTTCAAGGAATACTTCCTCAGCCACGGCGAGCCTGTAGGCGAAAACCCCTCGCCCGGCAATAAGGCCGGAGGCATCTCAACACTCGAAGAGAAAGCCCTCGGATGCACCCAGAAGTCAGGCAAGAGCCCCGTGTTCGGCGTGCTTGAATATGGCGAACGCATCAACAATCATGGCCTTAACCTCCTCTCTGCCCCCGGCAACGACCTCGTAGCCTCAACAGCCTTGGCTGCCGCCGGATGTCAGATGGTGCTTTTCACCACCGGACGCGGCACCCCCTTCGGGACATTTGTCCCCACTATGAAGATTTCCACCAACTCCGGCCTCGCCCAACGCAAGCCCACTTGGATTGACTTCAATGCCGGTGTGCTTGTTGAAGACAAGGATATGAAGAGTGTGGTGGCTGACTTCATTGAGTATGTGCTCCGAGTGGCAAGCGGCGAACCGGTCAACTCCGAAAAGTCTGGCATTCACGAAATTGCCATCTTCAAAAACGGTGTGACTTTATAACAACAACCATTTAAATCGACTATACCAATGAAACCATTTATGGATGCAGACTTCCTGCTCAACTCACCCACGGCAGCGAAGTTATATCACGAGCATGCCGAGCACATGCCCATCATCGACTATCACTGCCATCTTATCCCCAAGATGGTGGCCGATGACCATCGTTTCAGCTCAATCACAGAAATATGGCTTGGCGGCGACCACTACAAATGGCGCGCTATGCGCTCAAACGGCGTCGACGAGCGTTTCTGCACAGGCACAGACACCTCGGATTGGGAGAAGTTTGAAAAGTGGGCCGAAACTGTCCCCTACACCTTCCGCAATCCCCTCTATCACTGGACTCACCTTGAACTGAAAACAGCATTCGGAATTGATAAACGTCTCAATCCCGAAACAGCCCGCGAAATCTTCGAAGCCTGCAACGACAAGCTCCGCAACGACCCCAATATGACCGCCCGCGGCCTTATGCGTCGCTACAAAGTGGAGACCGTCTGCACCACCGACGACCCTGTGGACACTCTTGAATACCACAAGCAGGTGCGCGATAGCGGCTTTGAAATCAAGATGCTCCCCACTTGGCGTCCCGACAAGGCTATGGCCGTTGAAGTACCCGCAGAATTCCGCGCTTATGTAGAGAAACTCTCAGAGATGAGCGGTGTGACAATCAGCAAATTCCAAGACCTCGTCGACGCCCTGCAGAAGCGCCACGACTTCTTCGAGGAGATGGGATGCCGCCTCTCCGACCACGGCATTGAGGAATTCTATGCCGAGGACTATACCGACGCCGAGATTGAAGCAATCTTCAATAAGGTGTATGGCGGCACAGCTCTCACCGACCTTGAAATCCGCAAGTTCAAGACTGCGATGATGATAGTCTTCGGAGAGATGGATTATGCCTCGGGCTGGACACAGCAGTTCCACTACGGAGCCATCCGCAACAACAACTCAAAGATGTTCAAGCTCCTCGGACCAGATACCGGCTTCGATTCAATCGGTGAGTTTACCACCGCAAAATCTTGCGCACGCTATCTCGATATGCTCAACTCACGCGGAAAGCTCACCAAGACCATTCTCTACAATCTGAATCCCTGCGCCAACGAAGTGCTTGCCACAATGCTTGGCAACTTCCAGGACGGCACTCTCCCCGGCAAGATTCAGTTCGGTTCAGGCTGGTGGTTCCTCGACCAGAAGGACGGCATGCAGAAACAGATGAATGCCCTCTCACTCCTCGGCCTGCTGAGCCGCTTTGTGGGAATGCTCACCGACTCACGCTCCTTCCTCTCCTACCCCCGTCACGAATATTTCCGCCGCACACTCTGCAACCTCGTGGGCGAAGATATCGAACGCGGCGAAATCCCCTACACCGGTTATGAGGAAAAGCGCGTCAACCAGATGATTGAGGACATCTGCTATAACAATGCCAAGAACTACTTTAAATTTTGACACTTATGGCAGCTCAAACACCTCTTCAGGCCGCTAACGCCAAGATGACCAACTTCCGTTGGACAATCTGTATACTGCTCTTCCTTGCCACTACGGTCAACTATATGGACCGTCAGGTGCTGTCTCTCACATGGAAAGAGTTCATATCGCCCGAGTTTCACTGGACAGACTCCGACTATGGCACCATCACAGCCATCTTCTCCATCGTCTATGCCGTGGCCAATCTTATTGCCGGCCGCTTCATCGACTGGATGGGTACCAAGAAAGGCTATCTTTGGGCCATCGGCGTGTGGAGTGCAGGCGCTTGCCTCCACGCCGCCTGCGGTTGGGCCACAGAGCACACCGTCGGCATGCACGATGCCAATGAGCTTCTCGCCGCCACCGGCGACCTTGCCCTGACTATTGCCACCGTCTCTGTCTACTTCTTCCTGGCTGCCCGCACCATCCTTGCCCTTGGCGAGGCCGGCAACTTCCCTGCGGCAATCAAGGTGACAGCAGAATATTTCCCCAAACGTGACCGCGCTTACGCCACAGCCATCTTCAATGCCGGTTCGGCAGTAGGTGCTCTCATTGCCCCCTTTACCATCGGCCCGCTTGCTAAATACTTCCAGAGCATCGGCGTCGGCAACGGTTGGGAAATGGCTTTCATCATCATCGGTGCCCTTGGTTTCGTATGGATGGGCTTCTGGGTGTTCCTTTACAAGCAGCCGGCAAAGAGCCCCTTTGTAAACAAAGCAGAG
>JAFLRW010000216.1 GCA_022511285.1 Duncaniella sp. | reverse complement strand
TTCTGTCTCACCACGGGCTCCGACTATGAGGTCGACACCGATGAAGGCATCGGGGATAATGGCCCGGATGCGTTCGATTTTAGAGCGGAAGAGAGCAGTGTTGTAGCGTCGACGCATCAGGTGCAACACCTCGTCGGCCCCGCTCTGGAGCGGGATGTGGAAGCTGGGCATAAACCTTTTAGAGGCGGCCACAAATTCTATCAGTTCGTCGGTGAGGAGGTTGGGCTCGATTGACGAGATGCGGTAACGCTCTATTCCGTCGACAGCATCGAGGGCATGGCAAAGCTCTGAGAACGACTCGGACGTTCCGCGGCCGAAATCGCCGATATTTACGCCGGTGATGACAATTTCACGCCCCCCCTCGGCCGCCACACTCCGAGCCTGCTCCACCATTTGGGCTATGGAACCGGAGCGACTTCGCCCGCGTGCCTTCGGGATGGTGCAGTAAGAGCAATGATAGTCACACCCGTCCTGCACTTTGAGAAAATAGCGAGTGCGGTCGCCACGGGAGCAGGAGGGGGTGAAGAGGGCTATATCAGTGGCGGGCGTGTGGTGGACCTTCTGAGAGGTGCCGCTACGGAGATAGTCAATGATGCTGAGCTTGCGGTCAGTCCCCGCCACTAATGCCACTCCGGGGAGTTGAGCCACTTCGTCGGGCTTGAGCTGGGCGTAGCATCCGGTGACAATGATTTGCGCCGAAGGATATCGGCGGGCAAACGACCGAATGGCCTGACGGCATTTCTTATCGGCCACTTCGGTGACCGAGCAGGTGTTGACCACTATAAAATCAGGGGCATCACCGGGGTGGACCCTCTGTATTCCCTCTTCGGCAAAAAGCCGCGCCACAGTTGACGTTTCGGCGAAATTGAGTTTGCAGCCGAATGTGTGGAACAGAGCCGTTCTATTGCCGAAGGTGGAATTGTCAATCAAAACTTGATGAGTCTTTATATATGAGGGAACGAGAGAGAGTGTGTGGATACGAATCAGTCGTTGCCGTGGTCCTTAATGATTGGAATCGGGCGCTTGAACACCTCCTTGAAAGAAATAAGCGTCTCGGTGCGGCCCAAATCAAGGCTGAGCTTGTTGTGGATAATCTGGAGCAAATGGGCGTTATTGCGAGCATAGATTTTGGCAAAGATGTCGTAGGTGCCGGTGGTAAAGTGGCAATCGACAACCTCAGGAATGGCCTCAAGGCGTTTCACCACCTCGTTGAACTTTGTGGGGTCATTGAGGATAATGCCAATGTAGGCACAGGTCTGATACCCGACAGCGGCAGGATTGATAGCAGTCTTGAATCCCATAATCACACCGGAAGCGGTGAGCTTCTGGATGCGCTGATGGATAGCGGCGCCTGAAATGCCCGTCTCGCGTGCGATTTCCAGGAACGGTTTACGAGCATTGTCTGAAAGCATCTCGAGAATCTTCAGGTCGAGAGAGTCAAAGTGCTGACGTGCCATAAAAGATGTTTTTTAATGATATTGTATTAAAGTTGATAAGATAGGGATTGTTGTTCCTCATAAAGCATCGGGAAGGTGCAAAAGCGCACAATAAACCCTTTTACGGGTGCAAAATTAGCTAAAAATTGGTTTATTTGCACATTTTTTACGTTAATTTATTACAAATTCTTGGAATTTCGCCTCATTTTATCCTGATGCACGGAGATTTGACACCTGGGGGCTTACTGTATTCAAAAGCGGAACAGTGAGAAAAAAAGGACAACCAAAAGGATATGGAAACTAATCGTGCTGCGGAAGGACGAGTATATGTTTAGACACTCTGTTTGATAACGATAATAAAAGTGTCACCCCATCGTTTACTGATACTTGAACCGACACCTCGAATAGCCATAAACTCCTCACGGGTTGTCGGTTTATCAGTTGCTAATGCCACCAATACTTGATTAGAGATTGACACTCCGTGAACTTTTTTAATTAATTCCCTTAAGGAAATTAAATTTTGTAACAATTCTATATCAGTAAGGATATTACCTCTTGCATCCACGACAAGATTAAACTTATCGTTCTCAATAATCCGCTCCTCATATCGGATTGTATTGACAGATGCTGTCTTTCTCGGCTGTACGCTTGCAGACTCTTTTTGCGGAATCATTTTAGGCGGTCTTACTACATCCCGTTCCTCCCTTGCAATGTATGCAGGTTTATCTGCCGATATATCATCCGTGCCAAAATTATCATTTTTCCAAGATTGATAATATTCAGCCGTCATTCTTCGGTTGCAACCAAAGTTATCTGATTTGTAATTTGTACATCCTAATATATAACTATATTCTCCTTTCTTTACTATCAAATATCCGTCTTGGCACCAATCACATTTATGAATAGACATATTTCCACCACGTTGGTCATTTGTCATAAATCCGCAGACCTCCTGGTCATTAGAGCAAATCCATAGTTTCAGGCCGTAGTTCTTATTCCATCGGAATTGCATCGGGTAGCCGCATATCGGGCATCTGTCTTTCACATTGTTTGTCGCCGCGACATCGCTTTTCAGATCTCCCAAAAGAGTAACTTTCGGATATAATTTCTTCTCGCGCGACAGCTCTTTTATAAATTCGGATGGGCATTTTTCGGGCGTAACGATATACACTCTGTTTTTTGTGCGTGTAAGGGCAACATAGAACAGGCGCCGTTCTTCGGCATAGTTATATGAGGTATCATTCGACACCACCAAATTCAGCACGGGGTCATCCTCGATTTTCGACG
The DNA here is from genome assembly GCA_022511285.1 of Duncaniella sp. Taxonomy (GTDB): domain Bacteria; phylum Bacteroidota; class Bacteroidia; order Bacteroidales; family Muribaculaceae; genus Duncaniella. The sequence continues at coordinate 90 of JAFLRW010000216.1, read as the reverse complement.
GGAATCCGTATAGTTCGTCCTTTGCATTGATGATAATCACATTATCTGCACTCAAACCTTTGGAACTATGCGCTGTCAGGAATTGAAGTT
>JAFLRW010000215.1 GCA_022511285.1 Duncaniella sp. | reverse complement strand
AAAACAGAATTCTTTGCCCCCACAGTGCCCGTATATCAAAACGTCGATGCTCTCCCCCACACCGACCCCGCAGAGATTAAGGCCAACCTCGTGGCACAGCTCACCGCCCCCGTGCGCTGGACACAGAGCGTAAAGAATATGGTGGCTGATGGCGCTACAGAGTTCACCGAAGTCGGCCCCGGCAAAGTGCTACAAGGTCTTGTGGCTAAAATAGCCCCCGACGCCCAGACCTCAGGCCGCCAGTAATTGACTCATTGAAATATTATATCACCTACTCAAGTAGGAGGTAAACACTAATCATAGGTTTATCTCCTACTTTTGCTTTGTCTAATCTCGAATAGTTTTGTGATCTACAAAGCAATTTGTATAATTTTTTTGCTTGATCTGCGATTTTTTGCTACCTTAGCGGCGAATTTTACATCATACTTCATTACGCAAATCTTATTTCGAACATTTCCTTATATTTCTAAACCAATCCCAGATGAAAATTAAATTTGCACTGCGGGTAGGTGCTTGGGTTGTGGCATTGGGTAGCGCGAGCTACACATTTGCTGCTCCGGGCGCTACTCGCCTGACTGACGCAAAAGCTGCTGCCAACGACGGCTTGAAGATATATTCGAGCGTCGTCGCACCAGACCAAGCGCGTGGTGTATGGGCTTTCGGAACTACCGGTTACAACCCTCAAAGCATCTCCATCAACCACGACATTATGGCTACTGCCGGCGGTTTTGAAGCCAATGGGCTTTACTACATCAACCGCTACATTTCAATGGCCGGCATCGAGGAGATGCGCACTATGTCGTATTACACCTCTGATTGGAGCGAGTATGACAACTTCCGCACCGATTATATTTCATACATGGCCACGACCATCGCTTACAGCTATGAGCGCGACGAGGCTTACGGATGTTTCTTTGACAATACCGGCGAGGGTTACAACTTTGTGCGCTGGAACTATGAGTATTATAGCCCTAAGGCTGTGATTCGCAATCTTGAGCGTCCGTGGTGTGCCTGCGCATTTGACGGCCAGGGCAATCTCTATGCGCTTGAACGCAACGGCGACCTCTATGCCGTGAAAACCATGAACGGCGAGATGACCCTCATCGGCCATACAGGCATCGAATCTGCCCTCTCGGGCGATGCTGCAATCGACCCTGCAACAAACACTTTGTATTGGGCTGTAGCGAACCCCGCGGGCAATGATGTTTCCAGTGCCCTGTATAGTGTGGACTTGACCTCTGCCACTGCCACAAAGCTATATGACATGGCAGGCAACGAGCAGCTCTGCGGTATGTATATCCCACGCGAGGCTGCAACATCTCCGTTGCTGGCTCCTTTCCGCGCCAATTCTATGACTCCGCGCCTCACATTTAGCGGCAATTCGCTCAGCGGAACTTTTACTTTCAAGTCGCCATACTGCAACAACGACTACGATCCGCTGCCAACCGACGAGGAGCTTACATATACCGTAAAAGCCAACGGCAAAGTAGTTGCCACAGGCACTTGTCTGCCTAACAAGCAGATTGATGTGCCCATCGAGCTGACCGAATCTGACAACTATTATTTCACTGTCACAACGGCCAACGAATATGGCACTTCGCTCCCCACTGCCGCCGAAAAAAAATTCATTGGCTACGACATCCCCTCGGCTCCCACCTTCAACACCCCGACGGTGAACGGCTCAACTGTCAGCCTGTCATGGCGTGCCCCCTCTACCACCGGTCTCAACGGCGGTAAGATAGATGCTTCCACTTGCACCTACAGTGTGGTGCGCTATCCCGACATGAAACAAGTGGCCACAAATATCACCGGGACTAACGTGACCGACGAGCTCCCCGACCCTGATGTCTACACCGAATATTATTATGTGCTCTCCACCTTGGCCGGGACCGTTGCTGCGCCCGACGTGACATCCGCTAAAATAGGCGTAGGCCCTGTGGAACCGCCTCACACTTGGGCGTTTAACAGCTCTGCCGCTGTAGGAGAATGGACCTACGAGGGTAAAAAGCCCACCTATTCGTCATATTACACTGCCCTCTCGCTCGACGCCAGCTGGGAGTCGTTTGACGACTGGATTTTCTCCCCTGCCGTGGCTGTGAAAAACGGCGGCATCTATCCTGTGGCCCTGACAATCTTTGGCGGCGACAATTATATGACCGAAGATGTTGAGGTGAAATGGGGCACTGCCCCGACCGCCGAGGCTATGACCAACACTGTGGTTGAAAGCACACAATATTCCGGAAGCGATGAGAAAGAGCTCACAGGCGAACTGACAAGCTCGGTGACCGGAAAGATTTATATCGGTGTCCACATCTCCACGACAACATCGTCATACGCCGAGATATATTACAAGTCTGTCACCATCGGCGAGGGTGTAATCACCGGCGCTCCTGAGGCTCCGGCTGAGTTCAACGCCGAGGCAACAGCTCCCGGTGCACACAACGTGGCTGTGAGCTTCAACATCCCGCAATACAATGTGGGCGGCGCTCCTCTGGCCGACGACAATGCCATCACCAAAGTGGAAATATTGCGCGACGGCACTCCCTTCTATACTCTCAGCGAGGGGATAGTGCCCGGCGCCAAGGTGGAATATACCGACATGGATGTAGCCGTGGGCACCCACACCTATGCAGCCTTGGCCTACAATAATTATGGCGAAGGCGAAAAGGCATCGAAAGAACTTTTCGTTGGTGTGGCAAAACCGCTTGCACCGGCCTCGGTAGTTATGATTGAGGATGGCAACACCGGTTCAGTTACCCTCACTTGGGACCCCGTAGTGACAGGTGTCGACGATTCCACACTCCCCGAAGGCTCTGTGACTTATCG
>JAFLRW010000214.1 GCA_022511285.1 Duncaniella sp. | reverse complement strand
GTATCGCAGAGGTCTGACCGGACCAAAAGCGACTGCAAGTCAGACTCGGCACCGCTCAGATAGCCGGACAGGCCCCTGTCGGGCGACCCGACATAGGCTGAAGCCGAGCCGTGGCGCATATCGCCGTCAATCACTAACACCCGCTTCCCCTTGAGCGCTATCGACATAGCAAGATTGATTGATATGAATGATTTGCCTGACCCGGGGTTGAACGAGGTGAGAGCCACCACCTTCGCCCCCTCAGTGGCGTTACACATAAACTCAACATTGGTGCGGAGCACACGGAAAGCCTCATTGATTACATTGCGCTTGCCGGACTTGACCACTACTTGACGCTGCTTATTGTCCGTCTTTGTGGATGAAACGCATTGTGGAATCTCGCCAAGGAAGGGAACGGCGAGATGCTCCACATCCTTACGCCCGCGCACTTTAGTGTTAAGCGTCTCGCGCACATAGATGAAGGCAAACGGAATCGCCAGTCCTATGATAAACGATATGGCAAGGATATTGGTGCGGTTAGGTGTCGGCGGAACGCCCGCATTGCCCGGCTTGTTGACAACACGGGTGTTGTAGGCTGTAAAGGCCTGAGAGAGCTCGTTTTCCTCGCGTTTTTGGAGAAGGAAGAGATAGAGCGACTCCTTCACCTTCTGCTGGCGCTCCACAGAGAGAAGATTCTTGGCCTGTGTGGGGTTAGAGGCGAGTTTCGACACTGTCGCTGCCTCGCTGCCTCGCAGACTCTTCATCAGAGTGTTAAGCGATATTATCTCATTATCAATGGTGCCGATGATGGCTTGGCGCTGGGCATTTAACTGCTCGTCGAGCTGCTGAACCAAGGGGTTTTTATCCGACGATTTTGCTATCAGAGAATTGCGCTGGAGAATCTTTTCATTATACTGCCCGATTAGGCCCGAGATATTGGCGTTGGCCAATCCGAGATTAGCAGGCAGAAGCTGGTCGCGACTGCCGTCGGCCGTAAGATAGGAGCGGATATATCGAGCCATGGAGAGCTGGTTGGTGACATTCAGAATCTGAGCCTGTGTCTGCTGATTTTGAGCCATATACATCGATGCGGCAGCCTCGACATTTGGCGTGAGCGTGGCGCTCTTATACGACGAAATATCAGAGTCAACGCTGCCAAGCTCGTTTTCAATCACTCCAAGACGGTCGTTGATAAAATTGGATGTGGCCACTGCTATTTGGTTCTTATCGCGAATCCAATTTTCATTGTAGACGTTGATGAGGGTGCTCAACACATCGTCGGCTCGCTGAATTGACTGGTCGGACACACTCAACTTAAGCACAGAGGCTTTGTCATTGCTGATGGCCACTGTGAGGCGTGCGTTATAAGAGTCGCGAGCGGCACTCACGGGGTATTTCCCCACAATGAGGTCCACTTTCTCGCCCTCCTCGTAGGCAGATGTTGGCGACACCAGAATCTTACCTATCGGAGTAGATATCGAGTCGTTTAATCTGCCCTTAAACGTTTCATCCGAAATCTTATCATTGCCTCGGCGGAGATCCTTCAGAGTCACCTGGCCTTCTTTGTCGACCGACAAATCAAAGGCGAGGACGCCATCGTCGGGGAAACCGCCAAAGCTCACTTTGACAGGGAGGTCAAAACCGTAGGCCACCACATTGTGAAAACGTCCGGAGCGATAATAATTGATATCCAAGCCGAGACGTCGCACCACCTCTTCCATAAGGTCCTTAGCCTTGAGGTTGATCATCTCATTTTGAATGTTGGTATTGCTCGTTGAGATACCCAAGTCGGCCAATCCTTCAAGCTCCGGAGCCTGGCCCTTTGAACTATCCTTAATCAAAATCTCGGCCGCACGTGTGTAGACACTCGGAGTGCGGAGCAGATAGGCATACGCACCACCTACACAGATGACCACCGATGCAACAATCCACACCCAATGGCGGAGCGTCATAAAAAATATGTCGCTCAACGGCACACTGTTGCCCGAATTGGCTGAATTTCTTCTGTTTGATGTCTGTTTAGAGTCTGCCATAGCAGGTTATTTTTTTGAGAGAGTTATGAGTAATGTAGTGATGGTGAGAGCCGATGACACGAGCGAAATCCAGAAGGAAGGCGTGAAGGGCGAATTACCCAACGCCGTAGTTTCTCGCTTTCTCTTATCGCTGGGCTCCACATAGATAACGTCATCTTGCTGCAGATAATACACCGGCGACTGAGCCAGAGTGTTGAGGTCTGTCAAATCTATTCTGTAAGCCTGCTGCTTGCCATAGTCATCCGTGCGCATCACTAAGACGTTTTCACGCATTCCGGAGAGAGTAAGGTCACCGGCCATAGCTATCGCGTCGACTATCGTCAGATGGTCTTTGTTAAACTCATAGCGCCCTGGTTTAGTCACATCACCGAGAATAGAAATTCCGGTATTGGCAAACTCCACCGTCACAATGGGGTCCTTGACCAGATCGCTGTCCTGGAGCTTCTTTTCAATATACGAGGCCACCTCATGGCGCGACATCCCTGCCACATGAAGCCTCCCCAACACCGGGAAGTTAATATAGCCCTGAGGGTCGACAGTGTAAAGCGATGTCTGCCCGTTGGTAGAACCGGTAGAGGATGACGCTGCGCCAATCCTGTTGGAACTTGTCACAAGATTAAACAACGACGATAGCGCGGGGTCCTGCGTGCTGACCACTATTGACAGTTTGTTTTCAGGCTCAACCCTGATATCTAATTGGCGGGTTGGGTCAACAATCGCTCCGTTATACATATCCTGGAAATAAGTGATATCCTTAGGAGTCGAACACGAACCTAACAGCAGCAAGGCTGCCATAAATCCGGTGGTTAAAAGCTTAA
>JAFLRW010000213.1 GCA_022511285.1 Duncaniella sp. | reverse complement strand
AAATCTCAACACACACCCGAATTGGGATGATGGTAGTAGTAAATATATCTCTGTTAATGGAACTGAAGTGACAGGATTGGCGCCGACGGATTCTCCGGCACAAATTGGTATTAATTTTGATAATGATGACAGATATAATTCAATCGGCTATGGCAATCTTTACCTGTCCATAACCGTTGAAAAAGCTCCCGTAGTGGATGCTGAATACAATGGCGACTACGTGGAATTGAAAGACCCGGTTGTGAAGAATGGTAATTTATATATGTATAATCTCGAATCATATCAAAAGTACTTAGAAAAAGCAACATCGTTAGACATCAAAATTACAGGATTCGCTGGTACGATTAATGTTGGTAAGAAGGAATATGGTAAAGAATTTTGCGATAATCAAGATGTTCCTGCGCCATACAGTGTAAATATAGGACCTGATGATATTAAAGATGTTTTGGCGAATGGATTGCATATTTCTCATTGGAATGATGCCGGAACGACTCCAACCGTTGAAATCAAAATCAACGGATTGGAATAACGAAAATAAAGACTCCAAGGATTGGTAAAATCCGTAATAAGAAATATACTCAATATATAAATTTGCATAAATTCCGGAAAGCGGGGGCCTGTGAAGGTCTCCGCTTTTGCTGTCAAGTGCAACTCCGAGGGCAAACAGCTATTGCATTTCACGGAAAAATGTCGTAACTTTGTGAGTTATGCATACGACATTTCCAAAATATACACAGGAACATAATATAATAGTCACAGGCGCGCGGGTCAACAATCTGAAAGGCATTGATGTAGAGATTCCCCGCGGGCAGCTTGTGGTGGTGACCGGCGTGAGCGGCTCCGGGAAGTCGTCGTTGGCGTTTGACACCTTATATGCCGAGGGGCAGCGCCGCTACGTGGAGAGCCTCAGCAGCTATGCCCGCCAGTTTATGGGCAAGATGCCCAAACCGGAGTGTGACGCCATCTTCGGGCTCCCTCCGGCCATTGCCATTGAGCAAAAGGTGAACACCCGCAACCCCCGGAGCACGGTCGGGACCTCGACCGAGATATATGATTATCTGCGGCTGCTGTTCGGGCGTGTGGGGCGCACAATCTCCCCGTTGAGCGGGCAGGAGGTGAGGAAACACACGGTGGACGATGTAGTGGCCGCCGCAAGCGCTTACCCCGAAGGGACACGGCTTGCCGTCACTGCCCCCATCCTGCTCCCGGAGGGGAGAGAGCTGTTGACTCAGCTGCAAGTGTATCTGAAAGCCGGCTACCCGCGTGTGATGGGCCCGGGCCACTCGTTCATAGAGATTGAGGATATGATGCCGATGGTTGAAGCCGAGCCCGAACGATTCAGGGCTGAGGATTATTCCTTGGTGATTGACCGCCTGGCCGTGGCCTCTGACGCCGACGAGCTGAGCCGCCTGGCCGACTCGGCGGAGACCGCCTTTTTCGAGGGGCGCGACAAGCTTCGCCTCGTTGCGTGGACGCCGGCAGGAGTAGTGACACGGGAGTTTTCAAAGATTTTCGAGGCTGACGGGCTGCGGTTTGAGGAGCCGTCGGATATGATGTTCAACTTCAACAATCCCGTCGGGGCGTGTCCCGAGTGTGAAGGGTTCGGCCGGGTGCTCGGCATTGATGAGCGCTTAGTGGTGCCCGACCCATCACTGTCAGTCTATAACCTGGCAGTGGCCTGCTGGAGGGGCGAGAAGATGAGCGAATGGCTCGACGTGTTCATTGCCGATTCAGCCCAATATGGATTCCCCATCCACAAGCCCTACTCTGACCTCACGGAGAGCGAGCGCAGCCTGCTGTGGCACGGCCCGAAGACACCGGGCAGGACCACCTACGGGGTGTTTCCGTCCATTGACTGCTTCTTCAAGATGGTGGATGAGAATCAATATAAAATCCAATATCGTGTGATGCGCGCCCGCTATCAGGGGAAGACACTTTGCCCCGTGTGTGAAGGGTCGCGCCTTAAGAAGGAAGCCTCGTATGTCAAGGTGGGAGGGCGCTCCATAGGCGAGCTTGTGAGAATGCCGGTGAGAGAGCTGGCAGAATGGTTTGAAGCGCTCAGGCTCGACGAGCGCGAGGCAACGATAGCCCGACGGCTGCTCCCGGAGATCAGAAACAGACTCAGCTATCTTGTGGAGGTGGGGCTCGGATATCTGACGCTTGACCGCCTCAGCAACACCCTGTCCGGTGGCGAGAGCCAGCGCATCAATCTGGCCACCTCGCTCGGAAGCAGCCTTGTGGGGTCGCTGTATATTCTTGACGAACCATCCATAGGGCTCCACTCCCGCGACACAGACCGACTGATATCAGTGCTCAAAAAGCTCCGCGACCTCGGGAACACCGTTGTCGTGGTGGAACACGATGAGGAGATAATGCGGGCGGCAGATTATATTATCGACGTGGGTCCGGATGCCGGACGTTTAGGCGGCGAGATTGTATTCCAAGGCAATCCCGCTTCGCTGGCCGATCTCACCACCGGCCACGGCGCCGAACGCAGCTACACGGCCCGCTATCTCGCCGGAAGCCTGACCATCCCGGTGCCTAAACAGCGACGCCGCTGGCGCGACGCCGTGACGGTGAGAGGCGCTCGCGAACACAACCTCAAGAATATCGACGTCACATTTCCGCTCGGCGTGATGACGGTGGTCACCGGCGTGAGCGGTTCGGGAAAATCAACCTTGGTGCGCGACATCCTATTCCGCGCGCTCAACCGCCGGCTCGGCAATCCGGGCGAGGCTCCGGCCATGCACCGGGAAATATCGGGCGACTTTAAAAGGCTGAAAGGGATACAGTTTGTTGACCAGAACCCCATCGGCAAGTCGACACGTTCGAATCCGGT
>JAFLRW010000212.1 GCA_022511285.1 Duncaniella sp. | reverse complement strand
ATAAATATTCCTACCGGTTTGCATCCGGTAAATGCAGAATTCCCCGGCGAAGATATATATTACGACCTCAACGGAAATCGCGTCAAGAATCCCGGCCACGGCATCTTCATCCTCATCCGTAACGGTCGCGCATATAAGATAGCCAGATAAGCTTGACATTAACCAATCAACAAATATTGCATCCCGTGAAACGCTTCAAACAGTATTTTCCCCTCCTCTTTGCTATTATGGCATTGGCTTTTGGCTGTATATCCTGTGAGACTGAGGAGCCTGAATTGAAATTTTTAATCTCTGTTTCCACTGAGGAACTGGAATTTGACTCCAATGGCGTCAAGACTATTGACGTCGCTTTCGCCGCTAACATGGACTTCTCCGTGGCCGCGGAGGCTTCTTGGTGTAAGGTGGTACTTAAATCTGAAAAAGAGGATTATCAGCGCACGTACACCATATCGTGTGAGCCCAACAACCTCCCCGAGCCGCGCGAGACTGTCATTAAGGTGGTGGCAAAGGGCAATGTGGAGCGCTCAATCCCGGTGATCCAGTCAGGCTACAGCCCGGCCATTGAGCCTGAACCGGTGCCCGACCCCGAACCCGATCCGGAGCCGGAGCCTGAACCTGAACTGACCCCCCTCACCGTCGATATGGTGCATAACGCTCTCGGCCTCGGTTGGAACCTCGGCAATCAGCTTGACGCTCACATCGACGGAGTCGCAAACGAGACAAGCTGGGGCAATCCTGCTGTCACAAAGGCACTTTTTGATGCCGTGAGCCGCGCGGGATTCACATCGGTGCGCATTCCGGTCACCTGGATGGGCCACGTAGGGCCTGCTCCCGACTATACCATTGAGGCCGGATGGCTCAACCGCGTGGCCGAAGTGGTGGACTACGCCGAGAGTGCCGGTCTGCGTGTGATTATAAATATGCACCACGACGGCGCCGACAGCAACTACTGGTTAGACATCAAGCGTGCCGCCACCGACAATGCCGTCAACACCCGTGTCGAAGCCCAGATTGCCGCCATATGGACCCAGGTGGCCAAAAAGTTTGCCGACAAGGGGGAATTCCTCATATTCGAATCGATGAACGAGATTCACGACGGCGGTTGGGGCTGGGGCGCCAATCGCACAGACGGCGGAAAGCAGTATCGCACTTTCAACCACTGGCAACAGGTGTTTGTCGACGCTGTGCGCGCCACCGGCGGCAAAAACCTTGCACGTTGGTTAGGCATCCCCACATATTGCACCAACATTGACCTCGGTGCCAATCTGACACTCCCCACCGACCCATCACAGCGCATAATGGTGGCTGTGCATTGCTATGAGCCATACGACTTCACTCTCGCCGCCAAATACTCCGAATGGGGCCACACCGGCGCTGCCGGATTGAAAGCCGCGAGCGACGAAAAGACTCTCATCGGGGAGTTTGACAAGGTGGTGACACGATGGATATCTCGCGGCATCCCTGTCTATATCGGCGAGTTCGGTTGTGTCCGCCGCGACACGGAGCGCTCCGAAGCTTTCAGAAAGTATTACCTCGAATATTTCACCAAAGCGGCCACCGACCGCCGCATCCCGGTGCTCTACTGGGACAATGGATATGCCGGAGCCGGGAGCGAGCAGAGCGGACTCTTCAACCGCACTGACGGCTCTTATTTCAATAATGCTTCAGAGGTGGTCGGGGTAATGACGCGAGGCTACTTCTCCCCCACTCTCACCCTCAACAGTGTCTATAACTCCGCCCCGCAATAATCGCCGTCGGGCCTCACACAGATAGATTCACTTCATCACAGTCACCTTCGCCCGCGTATTTTTGATTTTATGCGGCGCGAGGGTGGCTGCGAGTGTATCGGCCTTGGCGCGAGGGACTGCCGCGAGCGCCGAGTGGTCACGCAGAGTCACAGGCCCTATTTCGGCTGATGTCAGTCCCCCTTTGGCAATAATGTAGCCCACCACATCCCCCTTGGATATTTTTTCTTTTTTCCCGACATTAAAGTAGAGTGTAGCCACCTCCGAGCATATCGGATTCTCGGAGCGTCCGGTGGGCGCATAATCGCGATCGGTGGTAATGAAATAAGGCACATCGTCCCCCTCCGAAACGATTACAAACACCTCGCCCGAGGCCTCCCGGCGGGCAGTGCGTCCATTGCGGTGAGTCCACGCCTGTTCATTGACCGGGAGATGGTAGTGAATCACAGCCGAGAGTTCCGGGATATCGAGTCCGCGTGCGCCAAGGTCTGTCGACACCAATATAGGGGTCGAGCCATTCGAGAGGAGCACAATGGCGTTCTCACGGTCATTCTGGTCAAGCCCGCCGTGATAGATGCCGGCCGGCAGTGCGGCTTTGAGCAGAGCGGAGTGAATGCGCTCCACACTCTCGCGATGATTGGCAAACACGATAACCCTCCCGTTGGAGAGCGAGTGCAGGAGATCGATGAGCGTCTGCAGTTTGTCGCGCGACGGAGACTCCACCCTCACCACTTGCATGCGATGTCTCGGAGCGATTGTCTTGCCCGAAAAATCTATTTCCCCGACAGGCATGGAGGGGAGATATTCCGGGAGCTCATCCAGGCGGGTTGCCGATGTGAGCATCACCATCTTCAGCGCTGTAAGCCGACGGCACACACGCTTCATCTCGTCGGCAAAACCGAGTTCGAGCGACTTGTCATATTCATCAAGCACCAGAGTTCTGACCGTCGAAAGGTCTATCTGCCCGCGACGCAGGTGGTCAAGCAATCTCCCGGGTGTGGCCACGATAATATCCGGCGTCACAGCCAGGGATGCCGCCTCCTCGTGCATAGAGTGCCCGCCATAGAAAGCCACAGTCTTATATCCTGTGGCCAAA
>JAFLRW010000211.1 GCA_022511285.1 Duncaniella sp. | reverse complement strand
TATCGAACCCGGTGACATCATGATAGGCAAGATCACTCCCAAGGGAGAGAGCGACCCCTCGCCTGAGGAGAAACTGCTCAAGGCCATTTTCGGCGACAAGGCCGGCGATGTCAAGGATGCTTCCCTCAAGGCTTCTCCTTCTCTCAAAGGTGTAATCATCGGCACCCATCTCTTCCAGAAAGCCGAGAAAAAGAAATCCAAGAAAAGCGCCAACGCTGTTCTTCCTATGCTCGACGAGGAATATGAAGAAAAGCTCGACGACCTCAAAAATCTCCTTGTCAGCAAGCTGATGACTCTCACTGAGGGCAAGGACTCTGCCGACGTGCGCGACTTCCTCGGCTCTTCAGTAATCCCCAAAGGCTCGAAATTCACCGCCGCTACGCTCAAGAATATCGAGTATGACACCGTCAACCTCTCTGATTGGACCGACGACGAACACACTAACCACCTCATACGTGCAACCATAGTCAACTATCTGCGCAAGAGCAAAGAGATTGACGCCGAGTTGCGCCGCAAGAAGTTTGACATCTCGATTGGCGACGAACTCCCCTCCGGAATCATGAAACTTGCAAAGGTCTATGTGGCCAAAAAACGCAAGATTTCTGTCGGCGACAAGATGGCAGGCCGTCACGGCAACAAGGGTATCGTTTCGCGTATCGTCCGCCAGGAGGATATGCCTTTCCTCGCCGACGGCACACCCGTCGACATCGTCCTCAACCCCCTCGGTGTGCCTTCTCGTATGAACCTCGGTCAGATTTTCGAGACCGTCCTCGGTTGGGCCGGCCGCGAGCTTGACGTCAAGTTCGCCACGCCTATCTTCGACGGCGCCACTCTCGACGACCTCAACGAGTGGACCGACAAGGCCGGACTCCCGCGTTATGGTAAGACCTACCTCTACGACGGCGGCACGGGTGAGCGATTTGACCAGCCCGCAACGGTCGGCGTCATCTATATGCTCAAGCTTGGCCACATGGTCGAGGACAAGATGCACGCCCGCTCTATCGGACCATACTCTCTTATCACTCAGCAGCCCCTCGGCGGTAAAGCTCAGTTCGGTGGTCAGCGTTTCGGTGAGATGGAGGTTTGGGCGCTCGAGGCTTTCGGTGCATCTCACATCCTTCAGGAGATTATCACAGTCAAGTCCGACGATGTCACAGGCCGTTCCAAGACTTACGAAGCTATCGTCAAGGGCGAAAATATGCCGCCCGCCGGCATTCCCGAGTCGCTCAACGTGCTTCTCCACGAGCTCCGTGGCCTGGGTCTGAGCATCAAGCTCGAATCGTGATTTGAATCCTCTCATTTAATATTCTCTTCTCTCAACTCTAAAATCTTCAACCATCAGATAAATGGCTTTTAGAAAAGATAATAAACAAAAGACCAGTTTCTCAAAAATTTCCATTGGCCTCGCTTCGCCTATGGAAATCTTAGAGAAATCAAGCGGCGAAGTGTTGAAGCCCGAAACAATCAACTATCGCACCTACAAGCCTGAGCGCGACGGCCTCTTCTGCGAAAGGATTTTCGGACCGGTCAAAGACTATGAGTGTCATTGCGGTAAATACAAGCGCATCCGCTACAAAGGCATCGTCTGCGACAGATGCGGCGTCGAGGTCACTGAGAAGAAAGTGCGTCGCGAGCGTATGGGTCACATTAAGCTTGTGGTTCCCGTTGCTCATATCTGGTATTTCCGTTCGCTTCCCAACAAGATTGGATATCTGCTCGGACTTCCCTCTAAGAAGCTCGATGCGGTGGTCTACTATGAGCGTTACGTTGTAGTGCGCCCGGGTGAGGCCGCCAATCTCGGCGACGAAAAACCTGTCCAGAAGCTCGACCTTCTCACCGAGGATGAATATTTCAACATCCTCAACCGCCTTCCCGCGGAAAATCAGATGCTCCCCGACGAAGACCCCAACAAGTTTGTGGCCAAGATGGGCGCCGAAGCTCTTTATGAACTGCTCAAAGAGCTCGACCTTGACGACCTGTCCTACGCCCTGCGTGCCCAGGCCAACGAGGAGGGTTCGCAGCAGCGTAAGACTGAAGCTTTAAAGCGCCTGCAGGTCGTTGAGTCATTCCGTGCCTCAAAAGACCGCAACCGCCCCGAGTGGATGATTCTCCAGGCTGTGCCTGTGATTCCTCCCGAGCTGCGTCCTCTTGTCCCCCTCGATGGCGGCCGTTTCGCAACATCCGACCTCAACGACCTCTATCGTCGTGTAATTATCCGCAACAACCGTCTCAAGCGCCTCATCGAAATCAAGGCTCCTGACGTTATTCTGCGCAACGAGAAACGTATGCTCCAAGAGGCTGTCGACTCCCTTCTCGACAACTCGCGAAAGTCATCAGCCGTCAAGACCGAGGCCAATCGCCCGCTCAAATCCCTCTCCGATTCGCTCAAAGGCAAGCAAGGTCGATTCCGTCAGAACCTCCTCGGAAAGCGTGTCGACTATTCGGCTCGTTCTGTAATCGTGGTTGGTCCCGAACTCAAGATGCACGAGTGCGGAATCCCCAAAAATATGGCAGCCGAGCTCTACAAGCCTTTCGTGATTCGTAAACTCATCGAGCGCGGCATCGTCAAGACTGTCAAGTCTGCCAAAAAGATTGTCGACCGCAAGGAAGCCGTCGTATGGGATATTCTTGAATACGTTATGAAGGGCCATCCGGTCCTCCTCAACCGTGCCCCGACTCTCCACCGCCTCGGCATCCAGGCTTTCCAGCCCCGTATGATTGAAGGCAAGGCTATCCAGCTCCACCCGCTGGCCTGTACAGCGTTCAACGCCGACTTCGACGGCGACCAGATGGCGGTCCACGTGCCCCTGTCCGCCGAGGCGCAGGCGGAGGCCCGCCTGCTCATGCTCTCGGCCAACAACCTGCTGCGGCCTCAGGAC
>JAFLRW010000210.1 GCA_022511285.1 Duncaniella sp. | reverse complement strand
GTTTGTCGACACACCTCCATATACTGCTCTACATTGTAGCCATACCAGAAAAGTGAGGTGTCGACATCGGCATTCGTCACACCATGGCGGGCAAAAATCTCCTGTTTGAACGCTCGGCGTGCGGAGTCTGTGGTGAAGAGTTGCGGCGTAGACTCAATCACTGCCTCGCCCACATATACATCGGCCAAAATCTCGGCCATTTTCTTCTCAGAAATGATGTTTCCGGGCCGACTGTGACAAGCCATCATCATAGACCCAAGGCCTATGGCGACAGCTATTAGCGGAAAGATGCGCATGGTTGTCAGATGTGACATAACACTCAGAGTTCGCTCAAAGCTTTTGGGCTTTGAATATATCGGGCATAAAAGATTACGAGCGTTATGATGCCACACGATATGGCAGCATCCGCAAGATTGAACACCGGGCGGAAGAAGAGAAACTCATCGCCGCCTACCACCGGCATCCACTTCGGCCAAGTCCAACTCACCAAGGGGAAATAAAACATATCCACCACTCGCCCCATACACAACGGAGCATATCCGCCCCCCTCGGGCATAAAGGATGCGACTTGTGGTGGGATAGGCGTGTTGAATATCAGCCCATAAAACAGGCAGTCAAGAATATTGCCCGCTGCGCCGGCTATGATAAAGGCCAGACACACCACATAGCCTTTCGGCACATTAGGCAGATGCACCACCCTATATAGATAGACTCCCAACAGGCTCACCACCACCACTCTGAAAAGGGTGAGCACGAGTTTACTCCCGATAGTCATTCCGAAGGCCATCCCGTTATTCTCGACAAACAGCAGATGAAACCAAGAGAATATCTGCATATCCTCTCCGAGATAGAACGATGTCTTGACCCAGAATTTGATTATCTGGTCAAGGATGATGACGCTGAAGATGATTAATATTACTGTTGGGGCTAATCGGCGGGTCATTTCTTGTTTTGATTGTTTTTAGCCTCGACGCTGCGAGTGGCGTGGGGGACGGCTCTCAACCGCTCCTTCGGGATAAGTTCGCCGGTCTCACAGCACACTCCGTAAGTCTTGTTTTCAATTCTAATCAAGGCGTTCTGCAGGTGCTGAATGAATTTCATCTGTCGTTGGGCCAGATGTCCGGCTTCCTCCTTCGAGAGGGTTGAAGCGCCCTCTTCGAGTATCTTGAACGTTGGCGATGTGTCGGCTATATCGTTGCCGTCGTTGTTGGTGACACTCGCCTTGAGAGCTTCATACTCTTTACGGGCCTTCTCGAGCTTTTCGAGGATAAGTTCTTTAAATTCTTGCAGTTCTTCGTCGGAATAGCGTTTTTTTTCGCTCATAGTTTAAGGTAAGAATTTTTGAGTGTAGGGACACTGCGTCTCGGCAGCGTCCCTACAATATTATCATTTGGTAATTCTGACATTAAGTTTGAAATCATCCATATCCAGCTCCACCACTTCGGGGTCAGCGGCATCAAGCTGAGTCGGACTGATCTCAAGATCGGTGGCAAGCACCTGTCCGGATATATAGTCGGCAAATGCGCGGATAGCATCGTCTGTTGCCTCATTAGGTTCAAACGATAGCGTGATGCGGTCAGTTATCTCATATCCGCGTTCCTTACGGGTGCGCTGAATTCGGTTGACTATATCGCGGGCTATGCCTTCACGCTTCAATTCGGGTGTCACTGTGATATCGAGCGCTATGGTCAGGGCTCCTTCGTTGGCCACAAGCCAGCCCGGAATATCCTCTGAGATTACCTCGACATCGGTCAGCTCGATGCTGACAGCCGTGCCGGCCACCTCTATGTCTATGCAACCATCTTTCTCGAGGCGGTTCACTGCCTTTGTGTCGAGAGAGGTCACGGCTGCTGCCACAGCTTTCATATTTTTGCCATGCTTCGGACCAAGTTTCTTGAAATCCGGTTTGAGGCGCTTCACAATGATGCCTTGGTCGTCGCTCACAATGCGTAGCTCCTTGATATTCAGCTCGCTTTTCACAAGTTCGGCTATTGCCTCAAGCGTGGTGCGCTGTGTGTCGTCAGTCACAGGCACCATCAGAGTGCCAAGTGGCTGGCGTACTTTTATGTTCTCCTTTTTGCGCAAAGCGAGGGCCATTGATGTAATATCCTGAGCCATCTTCTGGCGAGCCTCCAATTCGGGAGCGGCGAGCGATGAATCAAACTCAGGGAATTTGGCAAGATGCACAGAGCCTTCCGCGCCGGCAGTGAGGTCGCGCCACAGACGCTCCGAGTAGAACGGAGCGAACGGTGCCATCAGCAGGGCCAGAGTGCGCAAGCAGGTGTAGAGGGTCTGATAGGCGGCAAGCTTGTCTTCGGTCATCTCTCCGCCCCAGAAGCGGCGACGGTTCAGACGCACATACCAGTTGGAGAGATTATCGCCCACAAAGTCAGCAATAGCTCTGGCAGCACGTGTGGGTTCGTAATCATCGAGGGCCTCGGTCACCTCGCGGGTCAGAGTGTTGAGCAGTGAGAGTATCCAGCGGTCTATCTCCGGACGCTTGGCCACAGGCACCTGAGGTGCGGCGGGGTCAAAACCATCCAC
Organism: Duncaniella sp.; assembly: GCA_022511285.1. Lineage (GTDB taxonomy): Bacteria > Bacteroidota > Bacteroidia > Bacteroidales > Muribaculaceae > Duncaniella. The sequence continues at coordinate 357 of JAFLRW010000210.1, read as the reverse complement.
GTTGGCATAAAGTGCAAAGAATCCATATGTATTATATAATGTGCCGAAGAGCTTGCGCGAAGTTTCGAGCACACCTTTCTCATCATACTTCAAATTATCCCACGGAGCGGAATTGGCCATCATATACCAGCGCACGGGGTCTGAGCCATAGGTGGCAATCTGCCCGAATGGATCTACTGTATTGCCCTTATGCTTCGACATCTTGTTGCCAAACTTGTCGAGGACCAAACCGTTTGACACCACAGCCTTATAGGCAACGGAATCAAACAGCATCCCTGCTATAGCGTGCAGCGTGAAGAACCATCCGCGTGTCTGGTCAACCCCCTCGGCGATAAAATCGGCCGGATAGAGGGTGCG
>JAFLRW010000021.1:15220-16439 GCA_022511285.1 Duncaniella sp. | reverse complement strand
GAGGACAATGTGCGCGCCATTCTCGACAAGCTGCGCCTTATCGGCGACAACGGTATGGGCCTTTATATGCTCGACCAGGAACTTGCCGCCCGCACCTACACCGCCCCTTCGCCCCTCGCGGCTGAGTGACCATCCGATTGAGCAGTTTATTTTTCACTCTGAGTTAACGCCTCGCCGGCTTCAAGGATTCAATCCCGAGAGCCGGCGAGCTGTTTTTTTGTGTGACCGCTAATCGGCATTATCGCACCTTTTTGAGGATATGCTGATTGTATCTTTGCGGAGTCTTTTTTTACAGTGATGCTTAATTACCTCAACCGTTAAAAATACTCCACAATGAAACTATCTCATCCCATGACGTTGCGCTCGGCAGTCAATCTTCGCCACGCCGCCCCTCCGCGCTCAGGCTATGTCGGGGTAGGGACTCCCACCCGAATCGACTCAGGCATTGAGGGCGCACAATTAGTGGCCGGCGCCTGCTATCAGTGTCCCGACGGCTCCGAAACAATATTTTTGCGTGCCGACACCCTACTCTATGCCCGAAACTCGCTCCACGGCGTCACTCCCATAGGGGAATGTGGCACTGTGGTCTCCATCATATCCGTTGGCGGCGGCGTAATAGCGCTTCGTCGCAATGCCCCTCCCCTATGGTTAAAGTGTGGCTCGGATTGCACTTCCTGGAGTGTCTCGCCCCTATGGAACGATGTCTCGCCCGTGGCAGTGGTGAGGCGCGACATGGGTGCGGAGTCTGTTGCCACTCAGCCGGTTGCTCTCAGTCAGGGATATGATTCTCGCAACCATAATCTGACGGCAACCGACGTCACAGCCCTCGGCAGCGCGCTCCGCCGGGCCTATGTCACTATGGCCGACTCTGCCGCCGCCGCACATCGCTTCGTTCAGCCCGTGGTGGCCCGATGCGAGCTTGTCGGCTATGATGGGACGGTGCTCTACACCACACCTCCCGTTCTCGTAGCGCCCGCCTGCGGTGTGCAATGTGCCACCTCATCCTTCATCATCCCGGCAGGGGCCTTGGTGGCACCTTCAGTGACTCTCTCAGCCACTTCGTTTGCCGTTGAGGCCGTAAGATGTGTGGCTGACGATGACATTTTTGACTCCCTCGTTGCATCGGTGAGAGTGCTTGTCTCGCCTCAGCTTCATCCCCTTGCGGCGGGTGGAGTGTCAGTGTGGAGCTACGGCGGGACCGACGGTTCAGCCCTTCGGT
>JAFLRW010000021.1:0-15210 GCA_022511285.1 Duncaniella sp. | reverse complement strand
TTTGATGTCTCCCTGCCGGGGCATAATCCGCTCTTGCCTCCCGGCTCCCCCGGGTCAGTGAGCCACGGACGCATCATGTCCGCTCTTGGCTCTGACAAGTCGCAGCTGCGCCCCTGGCCGCTTCCGCTGCGGGGCGTTGAGGCCGACTTGGCAGAGTGGTCACGTCTCGAAAAGGGAGTGTCAGGGGGCGAATGGTCTCTGCTTGATGAGATTTCCGCGCCTCACAGATTCATAGCCTCTCGCGGGGCCTCCAATGGCGATGCACTGCTCTATGCCGACATTACTCCTATCCCATTCTCAGGCTATTCACCGGCCGAGTGTGCCATCACCGCCACCGCCACTCTCCCCGACAAGCCCGGTCACCCCTCGGCCGCAGCGGTCACTATGGCCGACGGCAGCACTGTGGTCCGTTCGCTCACCTGCACAGGTTTTGAGCCGGGGTTTCTCTCGCCGTTGCTTGTGTATCCGTCGCCCCGTGCCGTCACCATGCTTATCGTGGCGCCCGGCGGCCGCCTTCAAGTATCGCTTTCTGCTTCGTCTTGTGGCCGGTGGGCCTATTGGCTCAGCCCCGACCTTGCGCCGATATCGCTCCCGCCGTCTCCCACTGGCTATTCCGTGCCCGAGGCTTCCGTCAGCTATGAGAGCCGCCACGAGTCAGTGGCTCTCGCTCGCGCCGACAAGCCCGGAGAGCCTCTTGCCGTGAGCAGAACCGAATCGGGGCGCATATCGGCAGTGGCGGCAGCGCCGCGAGCCGGGGTGGCTCTTGGATTCTCAAAGGCTTCGTTCTATGTTATGGGGGCCGGGGGCATTACCGGCGTCAGTGTGGTCGGGGGTGCGTCATTCGGACTCGCTTCGTCGCTCCTCGACGGCAGGCCGGTCTCATCGTCAAGTGTCGTTGCTGCCATCCCCGGGGGTGTTGCTGTGGTGGCCGGAGGCGAATTGCTGAGGCTCAACGGCTCGCGTGTGACCACTATGCTCACGGCGTGCAAGGCTGTCAGCATAGGTTGGTCACCATCCTATCGTGAACTGTGGCTCACATCAGGATTGGAATACAATCCCTCGACAGGTACAATTATGCGCACGGTGACGGTGTTGGAGCTGGACTCTCTGACGCTTTTCACACGCACTGACGTGACCCCCGACGCCTACGCCACGGGATTCGGGACTCTCTATATCTGTGAGAGCGACGGGACTTTGCGTTCCTGCTCCTCGGAGGCTGACCACATCCACACCGTCTCCTTCGAGTGTGAATATCCGATCCCCGACAGTTTGGGCTGGCAGCAAGCGGAGTTCCGGCTCCCGCTGTTCGGACGCGGACTGAAGGGCACGGTGACAGCGGCCGTATCGCAAAGCAATCTGCCCTCAGAATTTCGCACGGCGGCAACAATCAATATTAGCGGCGATTTGATTCATCCACTTGTGGCCTCTGTGGCTCTCCCCCACTGCCACTCGCTGATGATTCGCGCTGAATTAAAGACTCAACAACCCTCTCTTCTGCGCTATGAACCATAAGACAATGACCCCTGAAAGCTTGATAGCCGAAAACCGGCGGCGCCACGAATTGCGCTCCCGGTGGGACTACGACCCCGTGGTCGGATGTCCATTTGACCCGGGGCGGATTGAGGAGTGCGGCCGGTTTCTTCCTGTCGCCATGGTGAAATCTCCCCACTATTCCCCCTCGCTGACTGAGCCGGAGATGGACAGACTGCGTTTTCGTCACGATTTTGAATACTGGGCGTGGCGCTGTGTGCACATCACCGACAAGGTGACGATGCGTGAGATTCCGTTTCGCCTCAACGCTCCGCAGCGGCGATTGGTGCTCGAGCTTGAGCAGATGCGCCGCCGCGACGAGCCGCTGCGACTGATTATGCTGAAGGCTCGGCAGTGGGGAGGCTCCACTCTTATTCAAGTGTATTTTGCCTGGATTCAGATTATACATCGACGCGGATGGAATTCGCTTATATGCGCACATCTCAAGGACACTTCGGCCACCATCCGCGGGATGTATTCAAGGCTCCTCGCCTCTTATCCGGAGCAGTATTGGGACGAAGAGTGCAAGCCGGAGTTTCGCCCCTTTGAGCGGATGACAAACACTCGCATTATCCCCGGTCGGGATTGTCGTGTCACCATCTCTTCGAGCGAGGCTCAGGAGGCATCCCGCGGTTTTGACTGCGCTTTGGCCCATCTGAGCGAGGTGGCTTTCTGGAAAGATTCTGCGCTCCACAATCCTGTCGACCTCATACGCTCTGTCACGTCGGGCATCCTGCGCAAGCCGCTCTCGTTTGTGGCTTTGGAGTCGACGGCTAACGGCACCGGCAACTTCTTTCACCGCGAGTGGCTTCGCGCCGAGGCCGGCAAAAGCGACAAGCGCCCCTTCTTTGTGCCTTGGTTTGAGATTGACATCTATTCCGAACCGGTTGGCGACGTTGAGGCTCTCTGGCAGAGTCTTGACGATTACGAACGGGGGCTTTGGCTTTCCGAACCCGGAGTCACTCTTGAGGGTATCAATTGGTATCATCATCGCCGCCGAGAGTATGAGGATCACCGTTCAATGATGGCTGAGTTCCCATCCCGCCCCACTGAAGCTTTTACAGCCACGGACTGTTCAGTCTTTGCGCCGGAGGCGGTGGAGCGTCTGAGGAGCAGTTGCTCCGAGGCTCCTCTGCGCGGCGAGCCATACGGTGCGCCGGGAGGTCTCCCGTCCGACCTCTCTGCCCCGGGCTTTTCACCCTCAAGCATCGGCCGCTGTGAGGTGTGGACGCCTCCACGAAAAGGGGCCTCGTATGTGGCGGGGGTGGATGTCGGTGGCCGATGGGCTGGGGCTGACTGGTCGGTGATAGTGGTGATTGACATTCACGCCGATGCTCCCGATGCTCGTCCGGAGGTGGTGGCGCAGTGGCGCGGACATATCGACCACGACCTGCTGGCCTGGAAAGCTGCGGCTCTGGCGGCGTGGTACAATTCGGCCCTCCTCATCGTGGAGAGCAATTCTCTTGAAAGCGAGGGGAGCGGAGAGGGGCAGTATATCCTTGACCGACTTTCGGGTGGATATCCCAATCTGTATCGCCGTTGCCCGACGAACGATTGCGGCGGAAGGTCGCGCCCGGGATTTCACACCAATCGGGCCACTAAGGCCGCTATGATATCTCATCTGATTTCTCTGGTGCGCGACGGTCTGTATATCGAGCGCTCATCCGCTGCCTGCGATGAACTCTCGCAGTACGAGCAGCTCGCATCGGGGGGTTACGCCGCACGCCGCGGCTGCCACGATGATATGCTGATGGCACGCGCTCTTGCGCTCTATGCCGGGGTGCCACGCCATTCGGAGGGCTTTAAGCTCTCCCGCAGGGATATCGAGGCCATCCTTAACTCCGGATGGATGTAAGTCTCAATTATTTTCACTACCTTTGCCGCTATGATTGACAGATTTATCCGTTTCACAGTCCTGTTCCTTGCCCCGCTCCTCGTTGCGTGTGGTGGAGGCAAGGGGTTTAAGATAGAGTTTGAGGTTGACGGCCTCGGGAATAAGGGGGTCGAGATGGTGGTCTCTGACGGCCGCACTGTGTCGCGCTCGCAAATCCACCCCAAGAATGGGCGTTTCACCGCCTCGGGGGAGGCCGACAGGCCTATGCTGGCAGAGTTTTTCACTCTTGACGGCTCTCGGATTTTCTCGGCTGTGGTGGGCGAGGATGTCAGGATGAAGGTGTCCTTCGCCATTGACAGTCTGTACACCACGCTGCAGGTCTCAGGCTCGCCCGACATGGAGCTGTATGCTTCTTGGCTCACTGACAATTCGCTCTACTTCGAGTCGGACGAGACCGACGAGGTAAATGCCCTCATTGCCTCGCTTGTGGCGTCACACCGCGAGTCGGCGGCCTCCGCATTGATTATGGTCACGGAATTTCGCTCCGCAGGCCATGCTCTTCAAGCCGATTCAGTGTTCAATCTCATAGCTCCGCAAGCGCGTTCCGCCGGACTGACGGCTGCATTCTCGGCTGCGGTGGGCAGGCAGACTCTCCCTGAGTCGCTCAGGCCGCTCCTGCGCATGTCGCTCCCGGTGGGGCGTGACTCCAACTATATCTACATCCCTCAGCAGCAATCCTACTCGCTGATTGCATTTTCTGATGTCCGTAAGCCCGACTCCGTCGTCCGTCGGCTCAGGGGCTTGGCTCGAGGGTTCCCGTTAAGGCGGCTGAGGGTGCTTGAGATATCCTGTGCCATCGACTCCTCGGACTGGCGCTCCGCCGTGATGGCCGACTCTGTGTGCTGGCATCAGGCGTGGGTGGTCGGCGGAGTGGCTTCGTCGCGGTTGTCGCGCATGGCGTTGCCCCGAGTCCCGTTCTATATCGTGGCCGACAGCCTTGGCACTCAGCTCTATCGCGGAGAGTCGCTCTTCACGGCCGACACTCTTCTCCGCTCTCTCCTCGGAGCGGAGACTCAGGTCGCAGCCGAAGTTCACTCGACGGAGGCCGACTCTGCCGAAGTCCCCAAGGAGCAGCCTCTCGCCCCCGGACAAGTGAGAATCAGGCCCGCCCGCCCTTAGGTCGCAGCTTTTTCACACAATTTCCTGCCGTTTTTGCCGTTTATTTTAAGTATGAAAAATCTACTCTCCTATATATCTGCGACTCTGACGGTATTCCTGCTCCTTGCCTCATGCATCGAGGATGGATTTGACACCTCACCCTCGGCCCAGCCTCAATTTTCGGTTGACACGCTGCGAATGGGGGTCTCTTTCACCGAGCAGCCCACTCCGACAGCGCGTTTCACAGTCCGCAACCGCAATTCCAAGAATATTTCCATCTCGCGCATTGCCCTGCGCGATGATGCCGACGGGCATTTCCGCATCAATGTCGACGGGTTTGCCGGCAGGGAGTTTTCCGACGTAGAGATTCGCCCCAACGATTCCATTTTTGTCTTCGTTGAGGCCACTCTTCCTCCCAATTCCACTCCGCAACTCACCGACATCTTTGCCCACCTTGATTTCACTACTAACGGAGTCACCTCATCAGTGGTTATTATGGCCACGGGGCAGGATGTGGCGCGGCGTAGGGGCTATATAGTGACGGCCGATGAGCATTGGGATGCCACTTATCCCTATCAGATATTCGATTCCCTCATCATAGCGCCCGGAGCCCGGCTGACGCTCGACCCCGGAGTCACGCTCCATTTCCACGACAAGGCCGAACTTCGTGTCTTCGGCACACTCACCGCACTTGGCACTCCGGAACTCCCCGTCAATATGACCGGCGACCGCACCGGCAACGTGGTCGGCGATATCTCCTTCGATCTTATGGCCTCGCAGTGGGAGGGTGTCACATTTATGCCGGGAAGCCGAGGCAACAGGCTGGAACACACCATTGTGCGCAACACTGTCAACGGCGTTTGGGCCGATTCGCTCTCTCAGGCCACATTCGTTAATTGCCGCCTGCGCAACGCCGCGGTCTATCCCCTCGTGAGCCGTCACGCCGACCTCACTCTCATAGGCACCGAAGTGGCTGAGGGGGGCGACGGTCTCTTCGCGATGATGGGAGGCAGGGCTGTGGCCAATCACTGCACGTTTGCCAACTATTATCTGTTCAAGGCCATCAGCGGCCCTGCGCTCCACCTGGTGCACTTCAGCGAGGAGTCGGCTGTCGAGGGGTGGGACGCTCCTTTTCTTGAGGCGGATTTCTCTAACTGTATCATCTATGGCCTCGGCGAGGATATTGACCACGGCGACTTTACAGGTTGCAACGTGTTTTTCCGCTCCTGTGTGTTCAAGAGTGAGGGGGAGGATGATGATAATTTCATCGCTTGCTTCTGGGACACCGACCCTCTCTACGGCACAGTGCGCTCCGACTATTATTTTGACTATCGCCTGCAACCCGACTCGCCCGTCATCGGCCTTGCCGACCCTCTGCTCACTCTTCCTGCCGCGGCTCACGACTTCTACGGCACTCCGCGGCTCCCGGCGCCCACACCGGGTGCATACCAAACATTACTCCCCGCCATGGAGGGCGAGGAGTAGTCGTTTCCATCTCTTAGGGTTCCGGGATGTAATAACTGCACACCTCCGTGATGTTTCCTTCACGCGAATACGGGCATTCTGACCCTCGACGCCGACAGCGCATGCAGCTGCTGATACCATCTTTGTCGGTGGTGCTTCTCACTCCGGTGTTACCTCCTGACAGTGAACCCATCAACATCGGCCCGAGCCCCTTGCTGATGACATAAATCAAGGCTATAAACCCGCCGGCCAACAGACCGACGAAGCTGAACATCGTCACTATGGCCACCCATCGGAAATTTCCCTTCAGCTCCGGTGCGTGTTTCAGCTGTGCTGTCCGATACCAATATGCCGCGGCGCCTACCAATCCGCCAACACCCGCTATGATGCCGAGCGATTCGCCTATCGACAACTTATCCGAGACCCCGAATATTGCCAAGATGAGTCCTATGACGGCGACCACCCCATACACTATCAGCAGGCTCGAAAATCCGAATGCTATCAGCGGCACCCACGCCACCTTGGCCTTCAGTTCCTCCCTGACATAACCATAGGTAAACATCCCGAAGAAGAGGTTGTAGATCTGTATCACTATGATGGCGAGCACTCCGAGGATAATCACCCACCAATCCCCCTCGGCATGGGTAATCAGGCTTAACATAACGGCGCCACCCACTATTTCGGTGATGGCAATGGCTCGAATCTTCTTGCTGAAGTTGGTTTTGATTTTCCCGGAGCTTGTCATCGGTCCGAGCACTATGCCGGCCACGAGGGGTATCAGCAGCAGATACCACACGCGGTTATTCCGGGCTCTGTTACGCTGCTCTTCGGCTTTTTTCTGCTTATACAAGGCAAAGCTCCTCCCTCCGGCCACCTTTTTGTAGCTCTCTATCAAGGCATATGAATCCTCTGCAAGCCGTGCCACAGAGTCGGGGTCATACTCGTCGGGATACTTGTAATAGTCATAGATTGCTTTGCCGGCTTCCCACTGCTCATAGTTGATGGCTCTGTTGGCATCTCTTTGCAGTGAGACATTAAATTTACCCCTCATCCGCGGGTTTTCGGTGTAAGCCCCCTCTATTATTATCTCCTCGGGGATATTCTTGGTCAGATAGCTGTGGCCGCGATTATTGTCCTTAATCTCTCCGATTCCGGTGAGTTTCACCTGGCCGGGGGTGTCATACGAGGCCATATAAATGAGACGCGACTCATACCGCCCGCCGTCGGAATAATCCATCATCACAAGGGTGGTGTCGCCATAGGCAAACGCAATTGACATATCGTCTAATTCGTGTGCCTTATACCCTTCCACCACAGAAAATGCCTGTGTCTTGGCGGCAACGGCAGTTGTGGCGATTAGCGCCGCTATCGCTGCTGCGATTAGCCGAAAGTATGTTTTCATCGGTATTGATATTTAGGTGTTAATTGCCTGAGATATATTTACGGTATGTTGCTATGAATCTTCCGAATGGAGTTGCTCTCATCAGTCCCTGTTCAAACAGCAGCCATCCGGCTATGGTCACAGTGATGCCGGCAAGCACGTCGAGGATGTAGTGGTGGAAGGTGTAGACGGCCGTAAACCATATCCCGACGCAGATAAAGGCAAACAGCACTCTGAGCCACACCGAGCAGCGGGCCTTAAGCGAGTAGATGAATGCCACAAGCATATAGGCGGCGTGGAGCGAGGGGAATGCGGCAAAGACATTGGAGTTGCGCGAGTAGAGCCCGTCGAAGATGCTCACTCCCATCATCCGGTCCCAACGCCCCAGCCCGGCGGTCTCGCCGTGGGTGCCCGGAATAAACTCAAACCCATAGCCGTCCACATACCACGGCGGCGCGGCCGGATGGACATAGTAGAGCGCAAAGCCAATCAGATTGATCAGAAGGAACACGATGGCAAACCGCAGATACACGTCATACTGACGGTCAAGGTAGAGCCACAGACCGAACAGTATCGGCACCGGCACCCAGCACAGATAAAAACATCCGGCCATAAAGTCGAGCACAGAGCTCTGATGCAGCGCCCACCATTCGTTGGGGGTCAGCACAACGCCCTGCACCATTATGCCAAATGCACTTTTCTCCGCCTCATAGAGCCCGCGGATATCCACAGGGTTCACTTCATAGTTGGGGAGAATGTTCATCCAGTCATATGAAACACCAAACACTATGAACGGCAGCAACGCCACCACAAGACGGCGTGTGGTGCCCGTGGCAAAGAGCATCACGCCGAGAAACAGGGCTATGTAGAGATGCTCGGGACGGAATCCCACAAACAGAGCCGTGACGGCAAGCCACACGGCAAGCGCCACCGCTATCACAGTCCCCTCGCGACGGGAAGGGAGCTTAACTGCGTTGCGTGAGCTGACGGCGGACATGGGCTATTCTGGCAAAGGCTGTGATGTTGGCGAAGATGGCTATGATTGCCATAGCGCAGGCGAGAATCCACCAGGCCTCAAAGCTTGCTGCGGCACTGCTCCCGGCCAACCCGGTGGCTATGGCGCCGAGCGCCGTCACCACCACTCGCTCCGGGCGCTGCATAAAGCCCACTTTGCAGTCAAGGCCGAGGCCTTCGGCTCGGGCTCGCACATAGCTCACCATCAGCGAGCCGACGAGCGCCACGAACGTCACCAGCGCACACACCACGTGGCCCGTCTGTATGAAGTAGAACGAGATGCCCCCGAGTGTGAACAGCTCGCAGTAGCGGTCAAGCACCGAATCATACATAGCGCCAAACGTAGAGACCATTCCTCCGATGCGCGCCACCTGCCCGTCGAGCATATCGAAGAGCGAGAAAAGGATTATCAGCGAGCCGGCCAGAGTGACGAGCGGATAGTTCATCTCTGTGTCCGACCCCGTGTAGCCGGCCCACACAAACACTCCCGCGGCTGCGATGTTGCCAAGCAGGCCTATGGTGGTGACCATATTGGGCGTGATTCCTATGCGAATCATAAAACGCACCAACGGATTGATGACACAATAGATGCCCTGCTGGAGGGCATCGCGAAAACGCTTGAAGGCTGATGCCGACGGTTCAGACTTTGTCATTTTCTTTTTTTTCGGTTGAGGTGGGGAAATAAGGTGTTGACTATGCGGATGGCGTAGGGGTCGAACCGCGTGGTGCAATACACAAAGTTTTTCTGCAGCAGGAAGTTCCAGAAGATGGAGACTGCCAGCGACACGCTCAGACGGGCGGCGGCAAAATAGCCGTTGGGCTTGAAGCCCATATCCTCAAGCCACGTCACATTCTCAAGCAGTTGAAACACAATCTGCGTGCCGTAGACATTGAGCAGCAGCGACCCGAGCCATATCAGGCTATATTTCATTGCCACAGCTTTGACCGGCAGGGTTGTGGCGTGAAAAGTGAAGCGATAGTTGATGCAACAGTTCACCACTCCCCCCGCCACAGCGCCTATGGCGGTGGAAATCCAGGGCGCAAGATGACACAGGGCAAAGAGCAGAAAACTCGCGCCCATATCTATCCAAGACGCTATCTGCGACGATATCGACGAGCGCAGAAACGTCGTGACGATGTCGCCCCCGTTGACAAAACGGTCTTTTATGTTGTGTATCTTATCAAGCATTTCCTTTATGGTGCATCTGCTGTTCCGGTTGGCAAAGTTACGCAAAAACTTTGAAAACAGCCCTCATCCCACTCATTAATTTGCAAATCTGAATTCTTAATGTGGAAATTTTTTGAGGATTAATAACATCAGATATACAATCTCCGGCTGTGAGCTTTGCGGATGGTTATTTACAGGCCGGGGAATACGACAAAAAGGAACTGCTTCACGCAGTTCCTTTTCATGAGTTTCCAATAGGTACAATTTCTAAGGTAAAAAAGATTGTTTTTAGGTTCGTGTCACAAAGGTAGACCATAATTCGGGGGATTGAAAATTTTTTTATATGTTATCCAACATAATTTAAAAACGCGTGTATTTTGTTCTTTTTGTCGGATATTTATAAGGTGTTGATTTTTAGCGACATACCCACACGGCAAAAATACAGACAAGCGTATGTTAAAAGAAGTTAAACGCGGGGTTATTGTATTTTGCCGATGACACAAATGATTTAGTAACAAGATTGTAACCGTCCCATATTGCATAATTGAAGCGAGTGATCCAGTCGCCGAGAATCACAACTCGCGCACCGTCGGCCAGGGTGGTGTCGAGCGGTGAGTGGCGGTGGCCAAAGATGAAATAATCCACCTTTGAGGGCGCTGAAGAATTGAATTTTTCTGCAAATTCAACGAGGGGTTCGTCGTCGTCGGCACACACATTGTAGCCCCCTTTTTTGCGGCTGCGCGACGACCAGGCGTGGGCAAATCCCACGGTCCACCGCGGATGGATGGCCGCAAACAGCTTTTGAGCCGGGCGGCAGCGGAAAAGTCGGCGCAGCAACCGAAATGAGAGGGGGAGGCGCCCCACCCCGTCGCCATGCTCCAGCAGGAATTCTTTACCGTCAATCTCTGTGCGCAGGACACCGTCGTGGACTCGCAGGCCTATTTCGGCCGGGAGGTAGTCAAAAATCCAGATGTCGTGATTCCCCTTAAGCCAGACAATCTCAGTGCCGGAATCGGACAGCTCGGCAAGTGCGCCGAAGAATCGAGTGAATCCCCGCGGCACCACGTCGCGATATTCCCACCAATAGTCAAGGATGTCGCCGAGCAGATAAAGGCGCTTGGCCGTAGGGGCTATGGAGCGCAGAAACTCCACGGCAATCCTCTCGTGGACGCGAGGCTCGGGGATGTAACCGGCGCCGAGATGGAGGTCGCTGATGAAATAGGTGAGAGTGCGGGGGGGTGTCATAGGAATCCGAGGTCTAATTTTGCCTCCTCGCTCATCATCTCTTTGGTCCACTCAGGCTCAAAGACAATATTTATGTCTACACTGCTCACCCCCTCGATGCTTTCGAGTTTCATCCGGGCGTCCTCCACCAGGAAATCGGCTGCAGGGCAGGAGGGAGCCGTTAGGGTCATTGTAATCTGCAGACTGCCGTCGTTGTTGAGGTCTATGCCATATATGAGTCCAAGATTGTAGATGTCAACCGGAATTTCAGGGTCGTAGACCGTTTTGAGCATATCAACGGCTTTTTCTTCTATTCTGAGTCTATCTTCAGGAGTCATTGTTTTCGTTCAGGTAAAAAATGGTTGGAAAATGAGAGAAATCAATGGGCTTCAAGCCAGTTGGACCCTGTCCCGGCTTCGGCAATAAGGGGCACGGCGCCACAGTATGCGTTTTGCATCCCCTCTTCTACGAGGCTTCGCATTTCATCGAGCTCCGATGGGATGACATTGAATATCAGTTCGTCGTGGACCTGCATAATCATAGTGGACCGGAGTCCGCGGCGCTGCATCTCGGCATAAATTTTCACCATTGCCACCTTTATAATATCGGCGGCAGTGCCTTGGACGGGAGCATTGATGGCATTGCGCTCGGAGTAGGCGCGCACAGTGGCGCTGCGCGAATTTATTTCAGGCAGATAGCGTCGGCGCCCCATGCGAGTGATGACATATCCATATTTGCGGGCATATTCAAGCATCTTGTCAAGGTATTCGCGAATATGCGGATATGTGGCAAAATAGCCGTCGATGAGGGTTTTGGCATCCGAGCGAGATATGCCGAGCCGCTCGCTCAGACCGAATGCCGATATGCCGTAGATGATGCCGAAATTGGCAGTCTTGGCGCTGCTGCGCTGCATAGGTGTCACCTCCTCGAGCGGCACACCATATATCTTTGAGGCTGTGATGCGATGGATGTCATCGCCACTAAGGAAACCCTCAATCATGTTGCTGTCGTTGCTGAGATCGGCTATGATGCGCAGTTCAATCTGCGAATAGTCAGCGCTCATCATTATATTCCCGGGGTCGGGAATAAAGGCGCGGCGAATTTCGCGTCCGTCATCAGTGCGCACGGGTATATTCTGCAGATTGGGATTGGCTGAGGAGATGCGTCCGGTAGCGGTGACGGTCTGATTAAACGTGGTGTGAATCTTGCCGGTTTTTGGATTTATGAGGGCCGGAAGGGCATCAAGGTAGGTGGAGACAAGCTTGCGCAACCGGCGTATGCGGAGGATGATGTTGACAATGGGTTCTTTGGCGGCATATTTCTCTAACACCTGCTCCGTGGTGGAGTATTGACCGCGCGCCGTGCGCTTGGCTTTGGGGTCGATTTTCAGCCGTTCAAACAGCACCATTCCCACTTGTGATGGAGAGGAGATGTTGAATGGCATTCCGGCCATCTGATATGCCTGCTCTTCGAGCTCGGTTATATGGTCCTTAAGGCGGGCTGACATTTGGAGCAGAGCCGTGGGGTCAATGCGCACACCGTTCCACTCCATATCGGCAAGCACACGAATCAAAGGCAGCTCCACATCTGTGAGCAGTGACATCATCTCGCGTTCGGCCACCACGGCCTCGAGCCGAGACCTCAGACGGCGGCTATAATCGGCCTCCTCACAGTAGCGCGCCATAGCCTCCGACAGTCCGAGGGGAGTGGACGGATGGCCCGGACGAGCATCGGCAGGGACACCCGTGAGAGCCAGGTTGAGATATTTGATTGCGACTTGGGCCAAATCGTGTCTCGTCTCAGGGTCTATTACATAGTGAGCCACCGATGTGTCAAAGCAGGGAGCCTTCAGAGTGATTCCCTCAAGGCGGAGCAGCAATATGATGCGCTTCACATCGTGGCTTATCAATGTGAGAGCGGGAGTTGTGAATATGGGTTCAAGCAGTGACAAAACCTCTGCGCGAAGCGGTGCCGACGGCGGGATGGGGATATAGACCCCCTCGCCGGTAGAGCCGGAGAGAGCAATGCCTTCAATGCGGGTGTTCATTGTATCGTCGCCCACAGCATAGGCGGCTATCCCCAATTCCGGAAGCGTTGTCCACCGCTTCACAGCCACACCAATGGCTTCGGGGGTGTCGGCAATCACATAATTGCGCACATCTCCGGCTGTTGCTGAGTCATCCTCGGGGGGGAGGTCAAAGAGCGACGGCTGCTCACCCTCGGCAGCCGTCTCGGGCTCGGGGCTCGCAGCTGCTGCCGGCACCTCAACACCCTTGGCCCGCAGGCGCGCTATGAAGCTCTTAAAATCCAGCTCCTGATAGATTGACAGGAGGGCATCGGTGTCGGTGTCACACCTCTTCAGCGCCTCAGGGGTGATGCCCTCAGGCAGAGGCACGTTGCGACAGATGGTGGCGAGCCATTTTGATGTGCGAATCTTGTCGGCGTTTTCCTCTATGCGGGTCTTGAGTTTGCCGGTCAGAGAGGCTGTGTTTTCCAGAAGATTCTCCACCGACCCCCACTCGGCAATCAACTTCACGGCCGTTTTCTCGCCCACCCCCGGGCATCCGGGGATATTATCGGCGGCATCCCCCTCCAATGCAAGGAGGTCAATAATCTGTCGGGGCTCTGCCACACCATAGCGCTCACACACCTTGGCGGCGTCTCTTACCTCAAACCCCTCACCCCTAAGCGGCGGCCTGTACATATAAATATGCGGCCCCACGAGCTGCCCGTAATCCTTGTCAGGGGTCATCATATATGTGTCAAACCCCTCGGCAGCGGCCATAGTGGCCAGGGTGCCAATGACATCATCTGCCTCATATCCCTCCACCTCGACCACAGGGATGCGGTAGGCGCCAAGGATGCGTTTGATATACGGGATGGAGTTAGTGATATCTTCCGGCTGCTTGTCGCGCTGAGCCTTGTAAGCTTCAAACTCCTTATGGCGGAAGGTTTTTCCGGAGGGGTCGAAGCACACGGCGATATGGGTGGGCTTTTCCTTGCGCAGCAGATCGTCAAGAGTGTTGCAGAAGCCGAAGATAGCCGCCGTATTGAATCCTACGGCTGCCGACATGCGTGGCGAGCGTATCAGCGCATAGTAAGCCCTGTAGATGAGGGCATAGGCATCAAGCAGAAAAAGACGTTTCTCCATATGTAGGGATGGGGAGTGTATGTGTGTGAATTTCGGGGTATAAAATTAGTGAATAATTGTGATACTCTCCTATGCGGCGAATGAGAATTTGAGTATTTTCGGTAAAATTCCCCTTTTTACGGAAAATTTCGTAATTTTGCACTCTGTTATGAGCGCTCTTCACACCCTCCGCCAGACATATTCCTCGCGTCTTGAACGATTACACACCGTGATAGTCGAGGCGCTCAGTTCGGACAATCCGCTGATGAGCCGGGTCATTGAACACTATATGAGCCACCGCGGCAAGCAGCTGCGGCCGCTCCTGGCAATGATAACGGCCGATATGCTTGGCGAGCCCCCGTGCTATGACGTCACGCCTGCCGCCGCCGCCATAGAGATGCTTCACAACGCATCGCTGATTCACGACGATGTGGTCGACGCCTCCGATGTGCGCCACGGAGTGCCGACCATTAATGCCATCTGGGACAATCATATCGCCGTCCTTGCCGGCGACTACTTTGTGAGCCGCGCCTTGAGCCTCTCAGCCTCCACTGCCGACTTTCGGGTCATCGAGACTCTTGCCGGCCTTGGCGCCCAGCTATCCCTGGGAGAGATGTCGCAGATTCATAATGCCCGCGAGCACTCACTGACCGAGGAGGGCTATTTCAGCATAATCACACGGAAGACGGCCTCGCTTTTCCGCGCCTGCGTCGAGGTGGGGGCATATTCAGTCGGTGTCACCGACCGGCGCTTAGACCTCCTCAGACGATATGCCGATATCTTCGGGCAATGTTTCCAAATCACTGATGACATCTTTGACTACACCCCATCGGCCACCCTTGGCAAGCCCACCGGCAACGACCTGCGCGAGGGGAAGGTGACCCTTCCGCTGCTCTGTGCCCTTGACTCCGGTGACCGCGAAGCCACTGAGATGCGCAGCAAACTGATGTCCGACAGCTTGACTGACAGCGATATTGCCACTCTTCTGGAGTTTACCCATCGAGCCGGAGGCATTGAAGCTGCCAGAGCCAAACTGGCAGCCCTGCGCAACGAAGGCGAGGCCATAGCCCGCGCCATAGCCCCACACTCAGAGCCCAATCCACTTGTCACGTTCCTTGACTATGTGGTGGCTCGCGAAAACTGACACAGTATCCTCACAACCAATCCCCCACCAGGATAATCTCGCTGATTATGAAACGAGCCACCCCACCATCCAACGGGTCGGTAAGGCCCAAAAAAGCGCTTGGCCAGCATTTCCTGACCGATGAGTCAGTGGCCCGCCGTATAGCCGACACCCTCGCCTCGTG
>JAFLRW010000209.1 GCA_022511285.1 Duncaniella sp. | reverse complement strand
CTTAGCGGAGGAATCGGGTGTGTATCTGGCCATTTCGCAATCGTCAATGACAGCTATAAGAGGCTTGATAGTCCCGTCGGCAAAGCCGCGCGACTCGAGAGTGTCTGCAATGTTTTGGCGGGTGAGCTGCGAGCCGGGGAGTGACAGCTTATCTGAAAGATACCCCCAAAGGGCACGCAACAGTTCCTCATAGAATTTATCGGCATCCTTAGCCGAGAGATATGCAGCAGTCTTTTTTAGGCGTTTCTTAGCCACCTTGCTTGCACGCGCTGTGCGGAGGCCTGTTATATCAGCCCTGCGGGCAGCCACCTTACGATTGGCGACAATGATGACTGCCACCGTCACTATTATCGCAATAAATAACAGCCAGTAGTAGAGCTGAGTCGCAGCGAGAATATGCTCCTTAGCGGGGTGTTTATCGCCGGTCCAGATGTGGCGTATGTCAGAATTCTTATTTTCAATGGCTTTCTGGTCCTCAGTGGCAGCGGGGGCCGAAAGGCCTTTAGCCACCTTGACAGGATAAGACGGAGTGGTGAGGGTGACGTAGCGTGACGCTGCTGGATCAAAGTAGACAAACTTATCGCTTCCGATGGTGAAGTTGCCCACACTCTGCGGCACAAAGGTGTATTCTACAGTCATAGTTCCGCTCACTTCATTGCCACGCACAGAGGTGTTGATGTCGCTTTTGGGAGTGTACTGTTCAAATTCAGACGGGAAGTCAATCTCGGGCTCTTTGAGATACTTGATGTTACCCGTGCCTGAGATAGTGTAGATGAGAGTGGCCGGGTCGTTGGTGCGGAAATTGTTGCCTACCAAACGCGAATCGATGCTAAAGGTCCCGACGGCTCCGCTAAATCCCTCGGGCCTTGGTTCTGGAAGCGATTTAATGTCGATCGACGCAGAGTTGGAGCTCACCTTAATCTTCTGTTCGCGTGGCTGACGCACCTGGAACATACCCATATTCACATTGTCATATTGCACCACCGAGATATCATAATTACCTGAATTGATGGTGAGGCGTCCGCTTTTCTGCGGGAATATGATACATTGCTTGAGGATGGCGGTCATATATTCCTGTCCGCGGAAAGACTCCACCTCGTTGAGAGATGGCTGCACGTCAAGCTCTTGAATCAGGAATCCGTCAAAAGCGGGTTGACGGGTGGGAAGAAACGATGAAATTGAATACTTTGTGTAGAGTTTGATAGTACAGGCTATTGCCTCCTGTTCGAATGCAGATGATTTAGACAGGATAATGCGGACAAACACATCATCAGGATTCACTTTCCGGCCGGCGGCTTGAGAGTCAGGGTCGTCAACGGCCACAGGGCGTTGCGAACCCGGCGTTGAACGGTCTGCTACAGGATGAACCGTAAATTTGACAGCCTGAGTGGTGAGGCGTTTGCCATCTACGTTAATCGAAGCCGGCGGAATGGTAAATGCGCCGGCTTTTTCTGCTTTGTAGTAGTAGGTGTACTCCACGGCAGAAGATGACGACTGGCGGCCGTTGATAATCTGATAGCTCTGCGACGTAGACTGCGCCGGGCCATAAATGAGGCGGCATCCATCAATCTGTTCCACCTTCAGATCGCTGCCGTCGGCATCGGTAAGACGATATGTAACTGCAAATCGTTCCCCCTCATATACGCGCCCGGGGCCTTTGACCGTAAAAGCCACATCGGCAAAAACCGAGACTGCGAGGAACGAAAGGAGCAATATAAATGTATAGAAACGTTTCATCGTGGGGCAATAAAGAAAAAAGTTTTTGCTCAAAGACAGTGGGAATTACCAAGGTTTAGCAGGTTGATTTCTGCCGGGAGCCGTGCCTTTGCGGCGTTCAGCTTCTACGCGCTGCCGGGTGGCATTCTCTTCATTTTCCATAGTTTTGAGAATCTGCTCAGCATTCTGCCTGCTTATGCCTCCCTGTTGTTGTTTGGGCTGCTGAGTCTGCCGGTCCTGATTCTGCTGCTGGGGCTGTTGAGGTTGATTTTCATCCTTATTTTGATTCCGGTCCTGGTTCTGCTTGTCCTGGTTCTGCTTGTCTTGATTCTGCTGTTGTTGGTCTTGATTCTTATCTTGATCCTGATTTTTTTGGTCCTGATTCTGATCCTGATTTTGATCTTGATTCTGCTGTTCAAGCATCTTTTGTGCCAGACGCAAATTTTCGCGAGCTTTATCGTTGTCGGGATTCTTTCTCAAAGCATTTTTATAATGTTCGATGCTCTGCTTGTAATCCTTACCGTTAAAGGCGATATTTCCGAGATTGAAGAAGGAAAGCTCCGAAATGGTGGCATCCTGAGCATTCTTAGCAAGTCCGGATAGAATCTGCGATGCTTCTTTAACATTCTCACCCGACGCGCTTCCCTGCCTAAGATATGACGACGCGAGATTAAAAAGTGCGGTCTCGTTATTGGGATTAATGTCGAGCGCCTTTTTATAAGCCACCTCAGCATCGGCATACCGCTCCTGGCGGTAAAAACGATTACCGTCGACTATATGATTGCGCTCACGCCTTGTGGAATTATCGTTATCAGCACCCTGCACAGTAACGACTGCAAGCAGGGCCATCAAAGCTGCTGTGAGTAACTTTTTCATTTCTCAGAGTCTTTTGTGTCAGACGAAGCATCATCTTCGCGAGTGAAGAACTTATATTGTTTGAGCCACGAAATCTTGCGTGTGACGACAAACATCTCGATAAGCATCAGCAATAGCGCTATCCAGGCCACGATAGGGAACTGCTCGCTTTGAGGAGAGAAGGAACGTCTTTCAAATTCATTCTGCTGCAGCTCGTCCATCTTAGTGTCAATGGCATTGACGGCCGACGACGACGCACCATTGACATAAATGCCATTTCCTACTCGTGCAATCTGCTGGGCAGTCTGCTCGTCAAGGCGCGTCACCACCTGTTCGCC
>JAFLRW010000208.1 GCA_022511285.1 Duncaniella sp. | reverse complement strand
TTTCAATGGATACCAAGATATTATTTTTGTCAGATTTATAATCTAAATCGGATTTAATAAATTCGTCATTGAAATTATTTATCTTATAAATAACCCTCTTAATTACTGCCAAGCTCCCATTTTCACAATCGTAAATAGTCACTTGTTTCTCATCGAACTTGAGCATAGTATAATTTCGGTCATTTTTATAATTAAAAATGATGCCAAAAGAGCTGTCAGACTTTATAAAAGAACCGTCAGACTTTATAGAAGTCTTTCCAATAAGGAGATTAACAACAAAGTCATCATCATTTAATGACATAGGAAGTTCCATAAAAGCCAATGCTGCTGTATTAGGATTTTTATTCTCCAGTTCAAGAACATTGTCCTTTGTTAAAATGGAGCTCATTTCCTTTTCTTCATACTGGCTCCATTCATACATAGGGTCACTAACCGAAGCTGCTTTAAAATTCATTTCTTCCGCCTTCATATTATTAATAAATAATAAACAAAGGCTAACGATAAGGAATAGTTTGTATTTCATAATGTTATTCTCCGCCTCCTACGGATGTTTGAAGTTCTTGAATCATAGGTTCTAATTTTCTTAGCACGCGGCTATATGGTTTATAGCAATTGTCTGAAGTACAGTCATTTTCTTTAATTTCAGAAGAAATTCGAGCTTTAAATGTAACGTGATCATCATCTACAAACGACATCCTCACTTCAAGTCGAGTTCTAACAGTTTGATTTGAAAATTTAGTTACTTTCCATCGTGTTTTAATCCATCCGGAAGCTTTATCTCTAACTTCTACATTATCAAAATAGTTAGTTGCTACCGACATTAATCGTTTCCAGATTTGATCTTCTGTCAATCCTGGTCTGCATGTAACATCCATCCATGTATTGGCAAGTTCGTCTCCATCCTCACTTCCGGTAGATGCAGCCATAGCCTCATCTTCGGGCAGTGTATATAATACACTCGCTTTTGGATTAGATTTAAGTAGCCTGAACCTTTTCTCAATATAACCCGGAGCAGATATGGTAACAAGGTAAAATTCTGTATTTTTATCTAATTTTACTTGATATGAACCGGTCCCTACCACAGAACCATCTATTCTAATTTCGGCATTCTCAGGAATAGTTGTGATAGTGATTTTTTTTGCAGCAAAACCATTAAGCCATATAATGGAGAAAGCTAATAACAAAAAGATCTTAATAGATTTCATGTTAATTTTTTTTGGTTAATAAATAATTTTAATTTGTTATGCGTTGTTTTAAGGCACAAAAAAAGCGCGGACAAACTCTAATTTATCTGCACTTGAGGTCTTCGACTACCTATACAACCAAACAAACGAGTAAAGCCCACGCCTATGGCGCGAGCATTTTCGCTTTACTCTTGGTTGTCATGAAATTGTCGAAGTTTCAAGTGCAAGACTTTCAGCAAAAACGCTTTTTCCTTTTTATGCTCAATCAGGATAAGTTATTTTTTCATAGGCATTTCAATTTTGTTTTCTGCCTACAAAGTTAGCTTTTATTTTTATTCTGACAAAATATAAACTTAAAATCGGTATGTCAACGCTGTGTTTTTCGACCCATCAAGAGCACTTAATATATTAACAGAGCAACCCAATGTGGTCAAATTTATAAAATACTCTATACCTTTTAGTGTTTGAATGTATTATTTGATTGTGACATCTCTAAAACTACCTATGCTTCTTCTGATGAAATTGCTCGAGGGGAACAATATCTAAGAGATTGAGCACCGAGGGGAGAATATAGTCGGGAGAGAGCAGGGTGAAATCTTGCCGATGCACATTCTGACCGCTGTCACGTATGCAGACAGTGGTCCATCCCAACGAGCGGGGTGCGGCAATATCTTTAGCCGGATTATCACCTATATACATATATATTTCGCCCGGATATGACGACATCAGAGCCCGGAAGGCCTCCCCGTCAGTCTTCAGATGGCCGAACGATTCGGAAATAAAAACATTGCTCGGTTCGAAGAAACGTCCAAGCCCAAGTGCTTCGATTTTATTGCGCTGAGTCAACTCTCGACCATCGGTTATTAAGGCGAGCTTATGACCCTGACGGCGCAACACAGAAAGAGTGTACAGTGATTGCCAAGGCAGACGGATGTCGGGAAAATGTGTGCGATAAATGCTCAACAATTCCTCTATCGGAATCCCGGTGGAGTCAAACGCGTCAGCAGGCGTCAAGGCAGAGAGCATCCCAGCAAGGAGATGGCCTCCGTAGCGCTTGGCTATTGTCTGATAAGCCGAGCGCACAAAGTCTATTTCAAAGAATAGAGTATCGTCAAGGTCAAAGGCAATGACCATCAGTCACAATAATAGTCTACACAAGCCCTGGCATCCTTGTGTCCGGAAAGAATGGCCGCAGCAGCTACATGGGCCGGATGACGGGCATACACTCCTACCGATTCCATATCGGGCAGCAGCGCCGTCAGCACTACATCCCAATCCTCGGCAGAGTTGTCATTGATACCCACCTCTATAGATTGAAGAGGCTCTATCACAGCCGGGAGTGCAAGAAGAGCATTGCGGAAACGCTCTGCAACCTCTCTGCGCTCCTCGGCTGTGCCGTTAAGTTTAAAAGACACGATATGTTTTACCATCATCAGATTGACTTACGGAGTATCTCGAGAGCTGTGGCAATGCCATCCTTATCTTTTCCTCCGGCCTGAGCAAATCCCGGCTGACCGCCACCGCCACCCTTAATTGCCTTAGCAGCCTCACGGGCCATCATAGAGGCATTGAGCCCTGCAGAGACCACATCTTCAGTGAGTGCCACGGTGATAAGCGGCTTGCCGGTCATATCGACAGTTGCTGCAATAAACACGGTGTTCTCAGCCGACAGCTGGCGCACAAGGAACGCTACATTCTTTACAACATCCGGAACATAGATGCCTGACATCACCACGGTTTTATGTCCGTTGATTGTCTCGGCTTTCT
>JAFLRW010000207.1 GCA_022511285.1 Duncaniella sp. | reverse complement strand
TTAGCGTCTATGCCCGGAATGTCGTCAACACAGCTTGACGTCACTGCTCCCGCGAGCAGAGTGCAAGCAAGTAAAAGTTTAAATTTCATCGGTTGATTTAATTGAGTGTGTTTGTTTTTTCAAATTTGTTTAACAGTGTAGGCACACACGCACAAAGGGCAGGCCCACCCTTGAGGATGCGCCTGCCCTAAGATGCTGCTATCGGCAAACGAAACTACATTACGCAACAAACGTGCCTCCACCCAATAGGGGGGGTAATTTGCTGATAGTCAATCATTTGCAGATGTGTACTCAAAATATAAATTGCTATATAAATTGCAAAACGGTGTGTTTGTTCCGCTATAAATTCTCACAAAGGTAGGGATAAATCCGTGAGATTCCCAAGAAATTAACACAAATTAACTCATTTAAATTTCAATGTCGGGGAGTCGCGCCGCGGCTTCTCAACTGCTCTGTCAGATGCGAAGATTTTGATGCGGTAGCCCCGGCCGGTTGTTGTGAAAATTCTAAAATATTGGCTAAATTTGCATCTGCGACAGACTGAACTGAAATTTCGACAATGGCACAATTTGACAAGACACTACGACAGATAAGAGTTTTCATCTCTTCGTCATTCGAGGATATGAAAGCCGAGCGCGACTATCTTAAGGATTCAATCTTTCCGGCAATCCGCGAAAGGGCGGCGCAGCGTGGTGTGGCTGTGACGGCTTTAGACCTCCGGTGGGGTATTCCGGAGGGTACTGACCTTGCCGAGACAATTGAGATCTGCCTGAGCGAGATTGACAATTCGTATCCTTTTTTTATCGGATTTCTCGGAGCGGAATATGGCACACAGCCTCCGGCCGAAATCTTTGAGGGGAGCGACAAACTTAAGGAGCGATTCCGAGTGGTCAGCGACTATTTCCGCCGGCACCTGAGCATCACGGAAATGGAGATGAGATATGGCGTGATTGACAATCCGGAGGAGAAGATCAAATCTCTTCACGCTCTTTTTTTCGTCAGGAAAAATGATGCGGGGAAGATTAAAAGCCATCCTCATCTGAGCCGACTGACAGCCGACATTGAGGGCCTGGCCCGCCTCAGCGACAATAGTGTGGCACTCGAGCAATATGACTCTCTGCGCATGATAGGGGAGAGTGTCGAGTCGGCCTTCAATCAGATACTCGATAGATTCTTCCCTATTTCTGAAGGGCTTGGCCGCTCGGATATGGCCTCTTTTCAGCGCGAAGCGATTATCTCGGAGCTTATAAGATTCTACATCCCCGATGCTGCCGAGCCGGCACGAATTTCAGAGTTTGTGGAATCAGGCTCCAATCGGACCCTCCATATTTGCGGTGAGGCCGGCACCGGCAAGAGCGCTCTTCTGGCCTACTGGATAAGGAATAATCGGGAGAGACTCCGCAATGAGGGGACTGAACTGTTTTATCAGTTTGTGGGGCACGACGGGACAGCCATCACAGGCGACAGGCTTAAAGAGCTGTTTATTGATGAAATGGTGAGGCGCTTTGATATTCAAATCCCGCCGGGGAGCAAAGTATCCACGATTGACGAGGTGTTGGATTTTCCCGAGGCCAAAAGGAAGCAGATAATATTGATAATCGACGATGTCACAAGGCTCTCATCACCCCCGGGGAGCTTTTGGATTCACACCCGGAATGATAATGTCAAAATAATAATCTCCTCAACCCCCGAATTTACCCTTTCAGCGGCGCTCTACGGTCCTGCGACCAAACTTACCGTTCGGGGCCTCGTTGACGAAAATCGCCGCAGGGAGCTGATTGCCGACTATATCCACACCTTCCACCGCCGGCGCCTTGAGACAGACAACATCCGCAAGATTTTAGACTGGCCCCTTTCGGTCAATCCACTTGCGCTGATGACTGTGCTCGACGAGTTGATGAGCGCCGGACAGTATGACAGAATGAGCTCTATCGTGGAATATTACACCTCGACGACTGAGCTCTATGAGACGCTGCGGAATGCTATCTTAAGGATGTCATCCGTGGCTAACTACGAGTGGACTGTCGATGCGCTCGGGCTTATCTATGGCACGGTCCACGGTCTGACAGAGCATGAATTGCTTGAACTGACGGGGGTGCCACAGATATTCTGGTCGGGGTTTTTCTGCATGTTCCGGCGCCATTTTATAGTGAGAAACGGTCTTATCACAATCGGCCATGGGGCGATGAGAGAAGCGGTAAGGTCCTTGCTGACCGACAAAGCCCTGACCGACATTCACAAGCGCCTGTTGCCACTGTTCAGCTCGCCGTCGACAGAGAGGGCCCTTGAGGAGTTTTTCTACCAAACATACTACTCAGGCGTCTACGTTGCCGAGACCGTGAGAGTGATGTCGGACCCTATGGCTTTCTCACACCTCTATCAATGGGACTCCAAGCGAGTGGATGTGATGTGGCAGGATCTCTTCTCATTCGGCAACAAGCCTGAGGCGTTGATAATCAATAGCCACGACTTCGATGAAAAGTCAGGCACCCACAACTTTGGACAGATCGCCCCCACTTTTGGCTTTTATGCCGGGCAGGTGCTGTCGCTGTGCCACTATCTGTCGCTTGACGGTCCGGCCCTCCGCATGTTTGAACACTACAATGCCTGGGGACAAGAGGGCGGGATGACGGCTTTGGATATCTTTCCGGCCTTTGCCAGTGTCGGCCATGCCTGTTTCGTCGCAGGAAATTTCGCCAAAGCCCTTGAATTGTTGAAAAAGGGGATATTGATAGATTCCTCAAATCCCGGCAACATGTTTGGTATGGACTTGGGCTACACCGACGGTGACATTCCCTTTGATTTAGGCCCCGGCATCTGGAAAGAGCGTTTCTTTGATATGGCAGAGTGTTGCCGGTATATGAACGACTATGCGGGCGCCTGCAAATACTACACAAAGGTCATAGAGCAATGCGAAGAGGTGTTGGAATGTAATATCGGGCCTAAGGAAAAAGCCCCTGCCATTGCGCT
>JAFLRW010000206.1 GCA_022511285.1 Duncaniella sp. | reverse complement strand
GCGGGGTGAACTGCGGATGATTAAATATCTTATCTACAAAGTCTTGCTGCTGGACAGATGTCACTATCCTGTTATAGTCAAATCGGATGCCATATTGCTCAGCCAGAGAGTTGCGATCGAGCTGAAGTTGGCTTAACAGGACATCGACATACCGCCTGACGATGGTCTTGCGGTCAGCAATCTCTAAATAACGCTGCGCGGCGTTCTCACTCAGATAAGCTCGCATCAAGGCCTTGCGCGACACAAAGAGATAATTGAGTTGGAGGTCGGTGCCCAACGCCTCTGCAATCTTCATCATTACATAGCCGTCGCGAGAGAGAAAGTGGAGGCGACGGATGCCTGCCATTTCGGCCGAACGAAGCACCCACACAACAAAGGGAACATAGAGCGCCGCCACATAGTCGGCAGCCAAGCGATTAGCGGGCGTATCGCCGCAACTCAGACGTGCAGTTCGGGAGAGTCCGGCAAGCAGATCATAGCGCCACCCATCGCGCAGCCGTGCGCTTTCAGCACTGATACGCTGCTCCATCGGCGTGAATTCGCTATTAACCAATGTAGCCTTGACACCATATCGGCGCGCCATTTTGTAGTCGCTATGCCGGTTGTCTCCATAATGCCTCCACTCGGCGGGGCCATACGCCTCTCGCACACGGCGATAGAGCTCACCGCTGTCCTTACGCGCATTCCACTCACACGACACAATCACCTCATCGTCTGCCTCGGCACACCCTTCTCTCAGCAGCACCTGTTTAAGCAACGAAGAGGGAAGATACATATCGCTTAAAAACTTAATAGTCCAACCCTCGGCTCTGAGGCAAGCTATCTGCTCTTGAACAGCGACATTTGCCATCAGCATCTCCGACTCTACATCCATCTCGGCATGCATAATCTCATCAGCCGTATAGCCTGACAAAGCAGAGAGCTCCTCCGCCGAATAGAATTCCTCGATAGTTGTCCTTCCTGCCACAGCAGCCTGACGGCGAGCATTGATATACTCACACTGAGCCATCTCACAATCAGGCCACAACCTCACCGCCACAATATGAGCCACCACATCCGGACGCCCACACTTACGTATGAGTGTAGTATCAAATATGTCAAACGTCGCTAATTTCATTGCTTATTTATCTCTTTAAAAATAAATATGCAATTGGCAGCAATCTTAATCCCAATAATAGACCGATAATTCTATGACGAATATAGGGATACTTTATACTAAAAAATTTGGATTTATATTTGTTATGCAATTGCCGTAAAATCTCTTTTGAGATATCCCTTTTATTGGGAGCATAATGATTTGCTAAAATAAGAGCTTTATTAATCGGACTACACAACTTGTGGTTAAACAATAAATCTATATCTTCATTTGGGAAATAGCTAAAATACAAATCAATATATTCTGTATCCGATTCTAAAAGCTTATCGATTGGATATAATGAAATAAGAAGTTTTACATCATTCTCTGTATCATATTGATATTGGAATCTTTCACCGAGCAATTTATAATAATTAAGAATTGTGTCAATCTTGATTTTTATCTCGTTAAAACTTAGTTGCCAAGTTCTACTCCTGTCTTTAAAATAATTGTATTCTGCAGATTTGACAGTTTTTATAACATTGCAGCACAACCATATAGCAAAGTTAAACTCTGAATCCTCACCAAATCTTACCGATTCATCAAAAAAAAGTTTTTTTTCTTTAATCAACAATGAACGGTATAATTTACCCCATACAACCGCTCCGGAAAGATATCGTCCTTCGGTATCTACGTAGACACCAATATCCTTGAATCTCCAAATCTTACTTTCCGAGGCCGACTCTATAATCACATCATCTTCAGGCTCTGCCGCACTAATAAGATTATGCAAAAATTCTGGTTTAACGGTGTCATCAGCATCTACAAAGCAGAGATAGTCACCTGAGGACAATTCTATACCTTTATTCCTCGCCGAACTCACGCCGCCATTCGGCTTATGAATCACGATTAACCGCTTCTCTCGTTGAGCCACTTGATCAAGAATCTCACCACTGCCATCAGTTGAACCATCATCAACGGCAATAATTTCAAAATCGGTATAAGTCTGACCAATAACACTTTCAAGACATAGTAACAGTCTATCAACCTTATTGTATACCGGTATTATAACGCTGACTTTAGGCATTACATCAAATGATAGATTCAAAATATTCTTTTTAATCGCAGAATCTTACCCAAAAATGTATCCATGGTAAGCGAATGACTAACTCACAAAATCCAAGTTTTTATACACTGTCTGACAAAACTAACCGGAACTCGAGAAATACCTAAAAGGAACAACTTCATTATTTTTAATGGCTGATTCCGATGGCGGCGGATTAAATATATATGAAATTCTGCAATAACATTATTAATCAAACCTTTATCAAATAAATAGCCAAAATGTTTATCCAATTCTTTAAAATGGATTATATTTGTTTCAGTCCATTGAATTAATCCGTTCGAAAGTATCATCCCTCCACTATTCTTACGATACACACTCCAATATTCATCTATACCATACAGTTTCCCATATTTAGCAGCTGTTAAAAACAAGACGTTGTCACCATATTTAAATTTGGGATTAGCGCGCACAGGGTCTGCGTCGATATTCTCACGTCGATAGACCACTGATGCAGTCGGTATGGTCCATTTTCTAATTATCTCGCTGGGTAAATACTCTCGAGTACCTTCGATAGAATACAGTTTATAATTAAAACTACCATCTAACTCCCTTAACGGAGCATTATGAAACACGAGCGAATAGTCGGGATGGGCTTCGAGGAAGTCTACCTGGCGCTGAAGTTTGTAGGGGAAGGTCCAATAATCATCACCTTCGCAGAGCGCTATATATTTGGCACCGGTGACTGTGCAGGCGGCAGTCATTACTCTTCGCAAAGAGCCGTTACGTTTTGAAAACAGATTTTCTTCCTCATAGATGGGGAGGATAATGTCGGGGTAG
>JAFLRW010000205.1 GCA_022511285.1 Duncaniella sp. | reverse complement strand
AGTTGTTGATTTCTTCGACAAGATTGTCGGGGTAACGGCCTGAGAACTCTATGCACCCGAGGTCGTTGGTGCGCATATAGTTAAAGTCGGCATATATGTGGTCGCGCAGACGATAGTACAGCTCAGGGTCCATAACATTGCCGATGCGCTCACGCACATAGTCATAGTTGACGTCGCGCCAACACACGGGGACTTGCGACATACCGATGATGTTGGCAAAATGTTTCTCCTCATCGCCGAATGGCTTCGGGATGACAAAAGTGATATCCATATCGCCACACTCCCACATACCTTTTGTGAGACCGTAGCTCGCGGTGCCGAGACCGCCGAGGATGTGAGGGGGGAATTCCCACCCGAACATTAAAGCTTTCATTGAATCTCAGTTTGTTTTGGGGGTGAGGTTAATCCATAGTGAATTTTTTGAGAGTGGTGAGAGTGCGGAGCACTTCGGCCACATTAGTGACATGGCTGATGGCGCCACGGCCCACGTAAGGGGGATTGGCATCGTAGAGCTGAGAGAGGGATCCGATACATCCCTTGGTCATCTCATCTTCAAAGCCTATGAGCATACGGTCCACATAGCTGACGCCACTCATACCGAACACCTTAAGATAAGCATCGGCATAGAATCCCATAAGCCAGGGACGAGCGGGGCCATTGTGGAGCGCCATTTCGCGCTCTTCGGGGGAGCCAAGATAATGCGGGCGGTAGCCGTAGCTCTTTGGCGAAAGTGTGCGCAGACCTTTTGGTGTGAGGAGTTCGCGGGTGACGATATCGAGCACACGTTTGCGTTGACGGCGGTCAAGGGGCGAGTAGTCAAGCCCGATGGCTATTGCCATATTCGGACGCACAGAGGGGTCGGCATAAGTGCCGTTGACATAGTCGTAGAGATAGCCGTAATCATTGAGGAATGTTTTGATAAACGGCTCGGCCATCTTCTCGGCAAGAGCGTTGTACTTCTCGCTGTCGGCAGTTCCTTCGGTGAGGCGCGAAGCGAAAACAAGAGCGTTATACCACAGCGCGTTGAACTCCACGAGGTAGCCCGAGCGCGGCACCACCGGAGAGCCGCCGAGCGAAGCGTTCATCCACGACATAGGCTTGCCCGAGCCGTCGGTCCACACCAAGCCTGTCTCGGAGTCGACCTTGAGGAAAGGATGCTTCTCGTCAGTGATATATTTGATAATCTCCTTGATTTTAGAGAGATATTTTTTCGCACAGTCGGGGCGACCGTAAGCCTTTGCATACTGTTGCAGCGCCCAGATGGCCCACAGAGGGATATCCGGGAGGTCAATGCCCATAATGCGGCTGTCAAGTTCGCCGGTCTTCATAAAGTGAGTGAAGGCATCGAGAGCTGTTTTTGCTATCTTCTCAAAGTCTTCACGGTGGTTGATGGCTATTGTAGAGCCGGGGAGCGCCATAAAGATATTGCGGGCCAGAATCTTACCCCAGGGATAGCCCGAGAGGAGATACATTCCGTCGGGAGTGGAGAGATAACACTGCTTCACGGCGTTCTTCAGACAGTTGAAGAAGGAGGTGCGGTTGGTGCGCACTGCAATTTCCTTCTCATACATTTGAGGAAGCGTCACGGGGTCAATCTCCGTCAGTCCGGCCGAGAATATGATGCTCTCACCCTTCTTGATGGGCACATCGAAATAGCCCGGCACCCAAAGGTCTTCAGTGTAAGGCACACCGCGCTCCAAATCCTTTACATATTCGAATCCGTTATACCAATGGGGATCGTAGGTCCACTGCGGCTTGCTTGAGAACTGCATAAACAGACGCGGATAGCCGTCATACAGACACGCTGAGATTCCGTTTTTAGCCTCCGGAATTTCAGTGTTAAGTGCGTCATTGGCAATGCAGAGCTCATTTGCATCGCGGAAGGCAAGCACAGGCTTGAAGCGCAGGGTAGTGGGTGAATGAGCCTCTTCAAGTGTGTAGCGGATGAGGATGCGGCTCTCACCGGAGATAAAAATCTTCTCCTTGGTCAGAATCACACCGCCCACTCGGTATGTGGTGCGGGGCACACTTTCACAGTCAAACTCACGAATGTACTTGTGTCCGTTGGGGTTCATCACTCCGCCCTGATAGCGGTGCAACCCGAGATTAAACGGGGCTCCATGCTGATAGACGGTCTCATCAAGCGACGAGAGCATCACGTGCCACGAGTTGTCCATCTCCGGGATAGGGACAACAAGCAAGCCGTGCTGCTTACGGGTGTTGCAATCGACTATCGTCGTGCAGTGATAGGCACCTGACTGATTTGTGCGAAGCATCTCCTTCGGAAGAGACTGCTCTAAGTTGATCATCAGGTTCTTATCAAATTTCAAATAGCTCATCTACTATTATTGTGTTTTATGGTTTAATTAGCGATTAAAGTAAGAAGACAATGACGGGACTTATTGTACACCCGCGGATTAAGTATGCAAATTTAATAAATTTTCGGGGAGTTATTGTATTTTTTCAATAAAAAATGTGTTATGTTTAAAAAACCTCTCAAAAAAGTATGTTATATAACATATTTTTCACTCATCGCTCCGGTTGTTTTCTTTCTCCTGTATATTCTACGGCAGTCCGAATACACTAAATGTTGATTAGACACACCCACAGCGGGTTGACGCGCCAAAACAAATAAAGGCTGTCTCACGACAGCCTCTATCCGAATTAAAACCTTTATCTTAATCTAATACTATTAAAAACACACGTGCAAAGGTAAGCACTTTTCGTATTTCAGTGCAACTTTTTGGCGTGATTTTAACGCATTTTAACCATGTTCCACCTCAATTCTGGATATTCTCAATGCGGTATTACTAAAAATACGGCTTGAAACGGCTCAAGAGTAATTGTGTTATCCGGAGCGAGATGGCGCCTTTGTCCGGTCAAAGGATTCCAGATTTCCGCGCCATTTCCGGGGAGGTCAATGGTTTCGGCGACAAGCTGCGGCGAATGATTGTAGACAAACATGATGTCGGCCTCCGGCGTAATGCGCCGAGCAAACTGAAGC
>JAFLRW010000204.1 GCA_022511285.1 Duncaniella sp. | reverse complement strand
CATCCTCGGGAAGAAAGGGATGGAAGCGCTGCAAAGAAATCGGCCGTCACCTCGGCTGAAAAACTGCGCCTGATTTTAGCGAGGTCAATGCCGTCGGCTGTGCGCAGTGCGGTAATCAGCATATCATTAAATTTATTCGCCTCACTCTCTTGCTCTATGACATGTATTCCTATGCCACAATGGTCAATATATGCTTTAAGGTCGGCGGGATTATATCCACGCACTCCGCCATAAAAGGAGTGGGCCGCAGGCCCTAATCCGAGATAGTCTCTTCCGCTCCAATAGCCGGAATTATGAATAGCACGGAAGCCGGGCTTGGCAAAGTTAGAAATCTCATAATGCTCATATCCGGCCTTGCGAGTGGCTCGGCAGAGGTAGGCATACATCCTTCCTACCAATTCCTCGTCAGCCTCGTGTACCTTTCCCTTTGCAAGCATCACTCCAAGCCGGGTGCGAGGCTCATAGCTAAGCAGATAGGCCGATATATGCTCGGGGGCCAAAGCGAGCATCAAGTCAAGAGACTGTTTCCACGATTCAAACGTCTGCCCGGGAAGCCCGTAGATAATATCAAGAGAAATATTATTTATTCCAGACTCTCTTAAAGATTTTACAGCCTCCACGACATCAGCTGCCGAATGTCGTCTCCCTACAAACTGCAATTCAGCATCATTGAGGCTCTGTACACCAATACTAACCCGATTGAACGGAGAGAGAGCAAGCCATCTGACAAAATCGGAAGACACATCCTCGGGGTTAATCTCTATCGTTGCCTCAGTCAGATGTTCGGGGAGCCGTAACGATGACACCAGTTTGTCAAGCAAGTCTATCGGAAGGACAGATGGAGTGCCGCCTCCAAAGTAAAGCGTGTCTGGAACCCATCCAGGAGTGGCACGGCTTCCAAACTCGGCCGCTATAGCTTTCACATACCCCTCCATCCACTCCATTTTCGGTGTAGAGTAGAAATCGCAATACGCGCATTTAGCGCGACAGAAAGGGATGTGAACGTATAGCATTACACTTCAACCCTCGCATAGGGCACTTCGTCGTAACGACAAAAATCCTTATCGATATATTTATAATAACCAGCAATGGCCACCATAGCTGCATTATCAGTGGTGAAGAGGCGAGGAGGAATAAAAGCCTTCAGGCCGCGGCGTTGGCAATATTCGGCCACAGCATTGCGCACGCCGGAGTTGGCTGACACACCACCACCAATAGCAATCGTTCGCACACCGGATTGCTTCACTGCCTTGTCAAGCTTATCCATCAGAATAGAAATAATAGTGGCTTGAAGAGACGCAGCAAGATCCGCTTTATTATTTTCAATAAAATTTGGATCCTCCTTAAGATTATCGCGTAGGGTGTAGAGGAACGAGGTCTTCAAACCGCTGAAACTATAATCCAATCCGGGGATGCGGGGGCGAGCAAAGGGGAATCTCTTCGGGTCACCTTCAGCTGCGAGACGATCAATGTGCGGACCGCCCGGATAAGGGAGCCCCATAACTTTTGCACATTTATCAAAAGCCTCTCCCGCAGCATCGTCGATGGTCCTTCCAAGGATTTCCATCTTATTATAGTCTTTAACGAGAATAATCTGACTATTTCCTCCAGAGACCAACAAGCAGAGAAAAGGGTATTCAGGCACAACATCAGACTCCTCTCTGCGAATGAAATGAGAAAGGACATGTGCGTGAAGATGATTGACATCAATAATTGGTATTCTTAGACCCAGTGACATACCTTTTGCAAACGATGTGCCGACAAGAAGCGAGCCAAGGAGACCGGGACCGCGAGTAAACGCAATTGCAGAAAGCTGATGCTTATCAATGCCCGCACGACGCAGAGCCGTATCAACTACCGGGAGCACATTTTGCTGATGTGCACGAGAAGCTAATTCAGGCACTACACCACCATACTCAGCATGAACATCCTGGGAGGCAATAACATTACTCAGCAGAATACCATCACGAATGACAGCAGCTGATGTATCGTCGCAAGAAGACTCTAATCCTAAAATAACTATATTACTCATAGCAGTGCAAAATTACTCAAAATCCAATAAAATATGCATCTTAAAGGGAGTGAAAAGGGAAGAAAGTGTTAAAATAAAATAATTCAGGAAATAGACACATGATTGTGCATACTGTGTAACAGGTCTGTAATACAAAGAGAGTACTTTTGTAAAAAAATAAGACAAGGACAACGCAGAGCGTTGACAAGATATAAAAATCAATACCATAAACGCATAAAAACAGGTTGCACAAACAGTAGTTGAAAATAGTTAGTGCAAACCAATCATTTATCAGAAAAGAGCAGGCCGCGCGGTTCGCTCTTTTTTTATTTCAAAGATATAAAAACCAAAAGAGCCGGCATCCTGTTGGGGATGTCGGCTCGGGATTGGGGTTGGTAAGGGGCGGTTATCTACTTTCCCACTTTCGCAGTATCATCGACGTGGTGAGGTTTAACTTCTCTGTTCGGAATGGGAAGAGGTGGAGCCCTCACGCTATCACCACCTTAATACGGTGAAAAAGAGTGTTGACGGGAAGTCGGACCTTTAGTCCGATAAGTCTTCAAACTCCGACTGTCTACATACGGTTTTCCTGACTGTGTCGACTGTGTCTGTTACATCTGAGAGGGCCGCGTCTTCGCTGTCTTCCGACTGCTCTGACGGGGACTGACTCTACTTTGAAGTTTGTGTCGATTCTTTGTGTTTCTTTTGCGACAGTTGTTGACGGGGGTGTCTGCCCCGAGAAAGGGTTTGGGCGATTAGTATCGCTCGGCTCTGCACGTTGCCGCGCCTGCACCTGCGACCTATCTACGTCTTAGTCTTAAACGGCCCTTATGTGGAGATCTTATCTTGAGGGGGGCTTCGTGCTTAGATGCTTTCAGCACTTATCCTGGCCCGACGCGGCTACCCGGCGGTGCACCTGGCGGTACAACCGGTAAACCGGTGGTCGGTCCAACACGGTCCTCTCGTACTAGTGTCGGGTCCTCGCAAATCTCCCG